>JAHDDS010000051.1 GCA_020629235.1 Planktomarina sp. | reverse complement strand
TGAAATGTTCCGGCGCACGCCCCCCCAACACGCGGCAAATGCCGTCGTAAATCGGGGTATTGGTGGCGTGGTCTTTGCCGTACATTTCAAAATCCACGCCCAGCGCGGCCCAGCGTGCGCCAAAGTCCGGTTTCCACTGCAATTTCACGTTGCCGCCAGTGACGGGCATGGTGACATCATGGCCGTTTTCATCCTCAAACGTGATGGTCCCATCCGGCGTCACTTCCTTCATCGGCACGTACAACACACGACCCGTCGTGGGCGAAATAGGCAAGAAAGGTGAATACGTTGCGCGGCGTTCTTCACGCAACGATTTCAACATGATGGCTTGGATGTCGTCGTATTTTTCACAGGCACGGATCAACACGTCGTCCATCTTGCCAGCGGCGTAAAATTCCGTCGATGAAATGAAGTCGTATTCGAACCCAAACGTGTCCAAGAACGCGTTCAACCGCCCGTTCATATGGTCCCCAAAGCTGGCCGCTGTGCCAAATGGATCGGGCACTTTGGTCAGGGGCTGTTGCAGGTATTCTTCCAGCGCGTCCGGGTTGGGCACATTGCCCGGAATTTTGCGCATCCCGTCCATATCATCGGAAAAGCAGATCAGCTTGGTGGGGATGTCCGACAGCACTTCGAACGCGCGGCGCACCATAGTGGTGCGGGCCACTTCCCCGAACGTGCCAATGTGGGGCAAACCCGACGGGCCGTATCCCGTTTCAAACAGAACATACCCCTTGTCCGGGTCCTTCTTTTGATAGCGTTTCAGGATGCGCCGCGCCTCTTCAAAGGGCCAGGCTTTCGATTGCATCGCGGTGTCACGCAGATCAGACATCGGGTTTCTCCAAGGTTGGTTCGGCTTCCCTATTGCTGCGGGTGCACAGGGTCAATAAGTTGCACGAACGCCCCTGAAGGAAGACCGCTATGCCTGACATTTCCACATCGCTTTCTGCGCAAGACAGCCTGGTGGCTGTAATGATCGGGATTTCGGCCTCTGACCAGAATATGCGCACGTCAGAATTGCTGCAAATTCAAGGGGTTGTGAACTATTTGCCCGTATTCGGCAACTATGACACCGACCGCATTTCGGTGGTGGCGCAAACGGTGTTCGATTTGCTGGCAGAAGACGAAGGGTTGTATGCGTTTTTGGGGCTGATCCGGGAAAATCTGCCAGAAGAACTGTATGAAACCGCTTATGCTTTGGCCTGCGACGTGGGGGCTGCTGACGGCAAATTGGGCCAGTCAGAACTGCGCATGTTGCAAGAAATCCGGTACGAATTGGACATCGACCGCCTGAACGCCGCCGCCATTGAAGTGGGCGCGCGGGCGCGGTTTGTCACCTATGACGGCTGATCCTGGGCCCAAAGCCGCAGCAAATCATACTGCAACGACCGGGACGATTTGGCCCAAGTGCCGCCCCCCGCAGGACGTTCCCGATCGCCTGGTTTGATGGCCCCGCGCCGCAGCATGTCTGCGGTGACAATGGCAAACGCCAAGGTGCGGTTGGGGGTTTCAAGATATCCTGCTAAGGTACTGACAAAGTTCAAGGATCCGGTTTTTGCACGCACAAAAACGCCGGGCACTTCTGCCTTGCTGCCTTTCTTGCGCAAGGCCACCGACCGCATCACGTCGGGCAGCTTGCCACCCGCTTGGGCCACCATGAAATTGGCCAAGCCTTGGGCTGTGACACGCGAAAATTCGGACAGACCGGAATGATCCGCGAACGCCCCGCCGATCCCTTGGCCCCGCGCCCATTCCGTCAATGCCTTGGCCGATGTGGGCAAGCTGGGCTGGTCTGAGGCCGCAAATCCCACCACTTCCGCCGTCAAATTGGTGGAAAAAATCAACATGTCGCGCAGTATTTCTGGCACCGATCCGCTTTCGTGGCGGGTCAATTCCGTGGTATCCGCCGGCGCGGTCCCAATTTGCGGCGGCGGGATTTGTATGCCCAGGGCCCGCGCGATCCCGGCAAATGCCTCGCCCGTGTACAATTCCGGCACCCGCGTCGGCAGCCACCGACCGCCTTCTTTGCCCAAAGCGGACCGCGCCACCGACCATTCTTCGGTGTTACCGCGCATCCTGTGGGTGTAAATCGGCAAATCGCGCGGCGCTGTCACCATGCGCGACACGGGCGTGTCGGGGGCAAATTCAGGCCCGGTGGCCTGCATTGTCATGTCGTACCGCCCCCCTTCGCCGCGCACCCAGTCAAACCGAACGCGGTTAAAGTTCAGGTTCAGACCGGACACGGCCGGGTTATATCCCACTTGCGGCGGTTGTTGGGGGTCCAATTCGAACAATCGCGGAAACCCACCGCCCGACACAATGAACCGGCCCTTGACCTGCCATATGCCCACTGCCCGCAGGGTGCGCACCATGGCTGTCAGGTGCTTGGTTTCTAACGTGGGATCACCACCCCCAAGCAAAATCAGATCGCCCGTGATCACGCCATCTTCCACGGTGCCCGTATGCAAAAGCCTGGTTTTAAAGCGAAAATCCTGGGGCAAGCGGTCCAGAACGAAGGCTGCAGTAACCGCTTTGGTCACGCTGGCGGGCGGCTGAAAGCGCACGGCGTCACGGCTGGCCACAGGTTCGCCGGTGGCGGCATCCACCACGGCAAAGGACACATCACCTGACAGTTTTGCCTGGGCAATGATCTGATCGGGCGTGGGCAACGGCGCGCCACGGGCCTCTGACCCGCGTGCTTCCGGGCGCATCGCCGTTGTCGGGGCATTGGCCAGGGCGGTGCCGCCCATCAGCGCCAACCCACCGCCCAAAAGGAACCGCCGTGAGATTTGTGTCGTCATACCTTCGGATACTCGGCCCACGGCCTGTCGGGCAAGTCAGGAATGCGTGGGGCCAGCGTGAACACCCTGGTGATGCCATTTTGCCCATGATAGCGCCACGTTATGGGACGCGCCGTTTTGATCATGGTGGTGGGAATGACCCTTATTCCCTTTGGTGACACCGCCAGCAAATTGTTGAGCGGGTCTGAAGGCGTGCACCCCTTCTTCATTGCTTGGACCCGGTTTGCCATCGGCGCGGTCTGCGTTTTGCCCTTTGTGGATCGCGCAGTGCTGGCCGCGTTCAAACACCCATTGGTGTGGGTGCGCGGCGTGCTGCTGGCTTTGGGGATCACCGCCATTACTTTTGCTTTGCGCACCACAGATTTGGCCACGGCCTTTGGCGGATTGTTCTTTGCCCCCATCGTCAGCTTTGCGGTGGCCGCTGTGGTTTTGCGCGAAGCTGTCACTGCCCCCCGCATCATCCTGATAACGTTGGGCTTTGTCGGGGTATTGCTGGTGGCACAACCTGGGTTGGAATTCACATCTGGCAAGGCGGCAGCCTTGTTGGCCGGGACGTGCTATGGGCTGTTTTTGACGGCGTCCCGGGCCGCCGCACCCTTGGCATCGTCCAAAGCGCTGCTGTTTTCACAGTTGATCATCGCGGCCCTGCTGACCTTGCCATTTGGCGTCGGGCACGTGCCAGAATTGACCGCCACCATTGCCGGGTTAACGCTGTGGTCCGGGGTGGCGTCGATGTTGGGGAATTTGTGTTTGATCTTGGCCTATGCCCGCGCCCCAGCGACGCGGTTGGCCCCTTTGGTCTATTTCCAATTGATCGCGGCCTTTGGTCTTGGGTGGATGGTGTTTGGTCAAGTGCCCAACCCTTTGGCCCAGGCGGGTCTTTTCCTGATCGCTGCTTCTGGGTTTGCCACCCTGGCCCTGCGCCGTTAACGCCAGTCCCCCGCCGCACGGATCGCGCTGGAACTTTCGTTGCGCATGGGCACATTGATGAAACACCACGCAGGGGCCGTGGCCCCCGACAGTTGGTGTGACCGTTTTAGCCGATCCTGCCAAAACGCACGGGCGGCCACCGACGTGCGGGCGTCGATGCGATCCCCGGGCCGCGCCAAAACGCCCACGGGCATCAGTCCCATAATCATTTGCCACCGGTCCCATTTGTGAAACTGATGCAGATTGTCCGCCCCCATCAACCACGTGAACCGCACCCCGGGATAGGTTTGGGTTAAAGCGGCCAAAGTATCGGCTGTATACCGCGTCCCCAAACTGGCTTCCAAATCAGTGACGCGGACCCGGGGGTGTTGCATCACGTCCCGGGCCACAGCCATGCGGCGGTCCAAGGCCGCCGGGCCCTTTGCCTTCAACGGGTTGCCGGGGCTAACCAGCCACCACACCCGATCCAAATTGAACCGTTTCAGCGCTTGCAAGGTGATGTGCACATGCCCGTCGTGGGCGGGATCAAACGACCCCCCCAAAAGACCAATCCGCTGGCCCGCCCGCGCATATGGCAAGGGATGACGCATAGGCCAGGGCTACCCCCCACAAAGCGGTTTGCCAAGCCCATCGCCGCCACTTAAAACGCGCCAATCACAGCGGAGAGTTTCCCATGGCAGCGTATCAATATGTCTATCACATGGACGGTGTGTCCAAGACCTATCCCGGTGGGAAGAAAACGTTTGAAAATATCCGGCTGTCGTTTCTGCCCGGCGTAAAAATCGGCGTTGTCGGGGCGAACGGCGCGGGGAAATCCACGTTGATGAAGATCATGGCCGGGCTGGACAAAGACTTCACGGGCGAAGCTTGGGCCGCTGAAGGCGCCAAGGTGGGTTATCTTCCCCAAGAGCCAAAGTTAGACGCGGCCCTGAGCGTGCGTGAAAATGTGATGCTGGGGGTCGCTGAAAAGAAGGCCGTTCTGGATCGGTACAACGAATTGGCCATGAACTATTCCGACGAAACAGCCGACGAAATGGCCGCCCTGCAAGATCAGATTGATGCGGCCAACCTGTGGGATTTGGACGCGCAAATTGACGTGTCCATGGAAGCCTTGCGCTGCCCCCCGGACGACGCAATGCCCGAACATTTGTCCGGCGGCGAAGCGCGCCGCGTGGCTTTATGCAAACTGCTGCTGGAAGCGCCGGACATGCTGCTGTTGGACGAACCCACCAACCACCTGGACGCGGAAACCATTGCCTGGCTGCAACAGCACTTGATCGATTACAAAGGGACCATCTTGGTGGTGACGCACGACCGGTATTTCCTGGACGACATTACCGGCTGGATCCTGGAATTGGACCGCGGACGGGGTATTCCATACGAAGGGAATTATTCCAGTTGGCTGGAACAAAAAGCCAAGCGCATGGCCCAAGAAGCCCGAGAAGACAAATCGAAGCAAAAAACCCTGGAACGCGAACTGGAATGGATGCGCCAGGGGCAAAAGGCACGACAAGCCAAGTCAAAGGCGCGGATCAACGCCTATAACGATTTGGCCAATCAGTCAGAACGCGAAAAGTTGAGCCGCGCGCAAATCATCATCCCCAACGGCCCGCGCCTTGGGGGCAAGGTGATCGAGGTGGAAAACCTGTCCAAAGCGATGGGCGACAAACTGTTGGTCGAAGACCTGTCCTTTGCCCTGCCGCCGGGTGGCATCGTCGGGGTGATTGGTCCCAACGGCGCGGGCAAATCGACCCTGTTCAAAATGCTGACCGGCCAAGAAAAACCCGACGCAGGATCGGTGACATACGGGGAAACTGTGGATTTGGCCTATGTCGATCAATCCCGCGACGCTTTGGGCGACGACAAAACCGTATGGGAAGAAATCAGCGATGGGTTGGATGTGATCCAACTGGGGGACGCGGAAATGAACAGCCGTGCGTATTGTTCGGCGTTCAATTTCAAAGGCGGCGACCAGCAAAAGAAAGTGGGCATGTTGTCGGGCGGCGAACGCAACCGCGTGCACATGGCCAAGCTGCTGCGGCGCGGTGGCAACGTACTGTTGCTGGACGAACCCACCAACGATTTGGACGTGGAAACGCTGCGCGCTTTGGAAGACGCCCTGGTGGATTTCGCAGGTTGTGCCGTGGTAATTTCCCACGACCGTTTTTTCCTGGATCGCATTTGCACCCACATCTTGGCCTTCGAAGGGGAAGCCCATGTCGAATGGTTCGAAGGCAATTTCGAAGACTATGAAGAAGACAAAAAACGCCGCCTTGGGGCGGATGCGTTGGAACCCAAACGGGTGAAATTCAAGAAATTTGTGCGGTAAACGTCGCCCGCGCGCGGGCCATCTTTGTATGGTCCGCCGCGCATCCTTCACAGAATTCCTTCACACGGCGCCACTTTTGGGGCTAGGCTGACGATATGGACGCGCAACGTGAAAGGAAATGCCATGCCCGCAAGTTACAAGCCCCCCACCCGAGGCGATCAAAAGGGCCAGCAAACCTATAGCCAAACAGCATCGTCCAATCTGGCATCCGGGAGCGCGACCGTTGCCGATTTGATGGCGAAAAAGGACGGCGGAATCGTATCCATCGGCCCGGGTGACACCCTGTCCCAAGCGGTACAAATTTTGAAAGACAAACGCATCGGGGCCTTGGTGGTGACCGACGGGGATGGCGCGTTGAAAGGCATTTTGTCGGAACGCGATATCGTTCGCAAACTGGCGGACACGCCGGGTCAAACCCTGCCGCAATCCGTGGCGGACAACATGACCGCAACCGTGCAGACCTGTTCTTCGGGCGACAGCCTGGTGTCTGTCCTGCGTACCATGACCGATGGCCGTTTCCGGCACATGCCCGTCATGGACGGTGCCGCTGTTGTGGGCATGATCACCATCGGCGACGTGGTGAATTTCCGTCTGGCCGAATTGGAATATGAGGCCGTGCGCCTGAAACAGATGATCGTCGGGTAAGGTCGGGACGACCTAGCCCGCGTCATCCGCCCCGAACTTTTTGCAGCTTTGCGCCACGTCCGGCGACGCAATGAACTGAAACCCAACGCGTTGGGTGGCGTCGACATTCAGGGCCAAGAACAACCGGGGTGCGGCTGCATTGCAGTCGGCATAGTATTCACCGGGTGCGGGCACCTGTAATTTGACCAGGCCATAGTCACTTGCGACGGTCTGGACCGACCCACCGGCTGTGGCATCGAAGTCTTGGGAAAATGGCCCCATGGCAGGGGGACCGGCACATATCGTGACGTCCCCATCTTGCCCCAACCGCGTGCCGTAAATCGGCGTGCCGGATGGATCATGATACCAAACCACAAATCCGTCTTGGGCGTTGCCCGTTATTTCCGCAGCGCGGGCAAAGCTGTGTTCGCCAGTGGCGACAGCATGGGCGCAATCGGCCAGCCCTGCGTCAAAGCCTGTGGCATTGCCATCAGCCCAAGCAGGCCCACCTGTCCATAGCGCAATTAAAACCAGACCTGTCCGCATCTTGTGCCCCCTTTCATATTGGGTCCGTCGTCCGCACGCGCGCCGCCCCAAAAAGCGCGGCGTCACCACAGTTTTGCCCAATTTTTTCCCAATTCTGGATACACTACTTAGGGTAGAACGCAACGCCGCCACGATTGCGCCACTGTTAAGGGACCCGCCGGAGTTAAACCATGCCAACCTATGACCTGAACGTCATATTGCAAACCGATACAGACGCGACAGACGACACGGATTTTCGCAACGGATCGTGGACCTTTAACGGCAATTTTTCCACCCTGACCATTTCTGACGACGATGCATTGGGGTTGGGCGACAACAACCCCAACACCGAAACCGGCGCAGCGGCCACCATCACAGCGGTGGACGGAAGCACCACGCATCCGTTGGTGGGCCAAGACATCTATGCCAAATTTGTCCGATCGGACGACGGCGACGGCGACACCGACACTGGCGCTGACGTGGTCTTTTTGGGGACCGGCGTTGGAAACAGCAATTTCGGCGTGACAGCGTATCCCGGGTCAGGCTGGACCATGCAGGCAGGCGACACATACATCAGCGGTGGAACGCCTGGAAATCACCCCGGTGGCGGCAGTTGGTCCGAAGAAGGGTTCATGGAAGACGCAGGCAGCAATCCCGTTTGCTTTACCGCTGGCATGCACATTCGGACCCTTAAGGGCTATGTCCCGATTGAGAACCTGATTGAAGGCGACAAAATCTGGACATTGGACAACGGTTTCCAAGAATTGAAGTTCATCTATCGTCGCAAAGTCAAAGCCACAGGCGAACGGGTTCCAATTTACTTCGCCAAAGGCGTAATCGGCAACACTGCCCCCTTGATCGTAAGCCGCAAGCACCGCTTCCACGTTGGGTCCCTGCCTGCAGCGTTACGGCGTCCCTTCAAGGACAAGACCGACACGCTGCTGCAGGCCCATGCCTTTTGCGACGGCGTCAACGTTCGTGAATACCCCGAGATTGGCGAAGTGGAATATTTCCACCTGATGTTCGACGACCACCAGCTTTTGGATTGCCACGGCACCATCTCAGAAAGTTGGCAACCGACGCGCAACGCGTTGAAGGCCAACCCTGAACAGGCCGATGAACTTCTGTCCATTTTCCCGGAACTGATCAACCGCACCTGCGCCCATCCAGGCGCGTTGGTGCGCCATGAAATTCGCGTGAAGCGCAAGCAGCCGAAACCGGATCAGCCAGCCGCGTCCTGACAACCGGCTTTGGGCGGGTTGGGGTCAATCACGGGCAACGGGCCGCCCATGGCGGCTTCCACAAATTTGGCCGCTTTCAGCAACGCCGCTTCACCCCGTGGCGGCCCGATCAGCTGCACACCCACGGGCAGTCCAGCCGCTGTTAGCCCCACAGGCACGGACATTGCTGGCAGGCCCGTCACAGTCGCCAAAAACGCAAATCGCAACCAATCCATATACCCCGAGAATGTCGCATCGCCCACGGATTGAACCCATTCAATCTGTGCCGCTTTTGGCATGCACCCCACCACCGGCAAGGCGATGACATCCACCGTTTCAAACAATGCGATCGTGGCCCTGTACAGACGCGCCCGGGCTACTTCGGCCTGGGCCACATCGTGCATGGTCAGGCCTTCGCCGAAGGCCAGGTTTTCTTCTAACACGGGTTTGAAGTGCCCGCGAACGTGGGGTGGCAAAGTCTTGGCACCCGCCACCCACATCAACCCGCGCAAGGTATGGTATGCGTGCTCTAACCCGTCGGTGTTCACCGTGATTTCATCCACGCGCGCACCAGCCCGGGCCAGTATTGCCATGGCTTCTGTCAGATGGTGGGCCATGTCCGTGTCCACAGCGCCAAACCCGTCCAAGGTCATGGAAAATCCAATTCTGGGCACTTCGTCAGACTGGGCAACTTGGCTGAAATATCCTTGATCTTCGGCGGGGAACGATATCGGATTTGCGGGGTCCCACCCCGTCATGGCATCCAAAAACAAGGCGCAATCCAAGACGGACCGCGCCATGGGGCCCTGCACGCCTTGGGTCAAAAACAGGCTGTCGGCCGATCCCCCGCCCGCGCGTCCGGGCGACGGGCGCAACCCAACGATCCCGCAAAAGGCTGCAGGCGTGCGCAGACTGCCCCCGTGGTCTGACCCGTGGCTTAACCAAACTTGCCCCACCGCCAAACCGGCCGCCGCACCGCCCGACGATCCGCCCGCGTTCAGGGCCGTGTTCCATGGGTTCAGCGTGCGACCAAACACATCATTAAACGTATTGCCCCCTGCCCCCAATTCCGGCGTGTTGGTTTTGCCCACCACCACCCCACCCCTTGCTTCTATCTTGTCCACCAAAGGGTCCGACGCGTCGGGTACAAAATCCGCCAAACCAGCGGTGCCAAAAGTTGTGCGCACGCCCGCGACCGCATTCAGGTCTTTGATGGCAAGCGGCACCCCGGCCAACAGGCTTGCGGGGTCTGCAATCTTGGCGTGGGCCTGTGCGCGCGACCAGCACGTCGTCGGCATGGCGTTAATTGTGGGGTCAGTGGCCGCGGTTCGCGATTGGCTTGCTGCCAAAAGTTCGGCCGGGGACACTTTCTTTGCCTGCAACAACGCCACAACGTCATGGGCTTGCAGGCAACACAGGTCCGGCGCGGTCGTGGAAGGGGAAGGCTGTGTCATGGCCCATCAGCGCCACGACACAGCAGGCCTGTCAAGGGCGGTCAGGTCTTCAGTTTGTCCATTGTCTTGGTTTCAAAATCGGTGGCGTCATGGCGTTCGGGCAATTGCAGCGACAGATCATCGCCAAAGGCACGGTTCACCATGCCCCCCCGCACAACAGCGGGACGCGCATTGATGGTTTCAGCCCAACGTACCAGATTGGTGTAGCTGGCCACATCCAAAAATTCCGCAGCGTTGTACAAGCGACCCAACACAAGCTGGCCGTACCACGACCAAATTGCGATGTCGGCGATGGAATACATGCCCCCTGCGAACCATTCGTTTTCGGCCAGATGGCGGTCCAAAACGTCCAGCTGGCGCTTGGTTTCCATCGAAAAGCGGTCGATGGGATACTGAAATTTTTCTGGGGCATAGGCATAGAAATGCCCGAAACCGCCGCCCAGATACGGTGCACTGCCCATTTGCCAGAACAACCAATTCAACGCTTCCGTCCGACCCGCAGGGTCTTTGGGCAAAAACGCCCCGTGCTTTTCGGCCAGGTACAAAAGAATGGACCCGCTTTCAAAAACCCGCGTCGGCGGCGTTGTGCTGTGGTCCATCAATGCCGGAATTTTGGAGTTCGGGTTCACATCCACAAAGCCAGAACTGAATTGATCCCCTTCATTGATACGGATCAACCAGGCATCGTATTCGGCACCGTCAAACCCAGCCGCCAAAAGTTCTTCCAACATGACCGTCACTTTGACGCCGTTGGGGGTCGCCAAAGAATAAAGCTGCAGCGGGTGCTTGCCCACCGGCAGGTCTTTGTCGTGGGTGGGTCCAGCGATAGGGCGGTTGATGCTGGCGAATTCGCCACCATTCTTGGCGTCCCATGTCCAGACTTTCGGGGGGGTATAGCTTTCGGTCATCGCTGCATCCTTTCATCGATATGTTCCAGGTAAGCCAGCTTGCGGCCAACACAACTGGCACGAACAAAAAAAGGCGCGGATGACCGCGCCTTTTGTCCCGTCTGTGATGTCCGCTTACGCGTCGCGGATGTCCAGAACCACGCACTGATACCGATCAAACATCGTGGTCAAAGTGGCTTCAACTTCGCTTTTGATCTGCGCTTCCACTTGCGATTGGCTCATGTTTGGGTTGCGTTCCATCTGACGCACCAAGCGGTCAACCGTGGCACTGCGTTCGGCCTGGAAAAACCCATGGGCGCTGGCGGAACGTTTTTGGGTTTCCGCAGCAGACGCGCCGTTGACGCAGGCATAGGAAATCACGTCTTCACCGTCTGCGGTTTTGTAGGTGTATGCCGTCATATCATCCGGCAGTTCGGTGGTCGGTTCGGTGCAGGCCACAAGTCCGAACAGGACAACAGCCAGTGTCAAAATAAAGCGCATGATTTTCCCCTTCTGGTTCACGTCACCGTGCCCCAGATCTCAGCAACCGACAACCAGGAATCTGGGACGTGTTTTGCAGCGCCTATGTGTTGAAGAGGAAATGCATCACATCCCCGTCTTTCACCAAATAGGTCTTTCCTTCGGCCCGCATCTTGCCAGCTTCCTTTGCAGGCCCTTCACCGCCCAACCCCACATAGTCGTCATAGGCGATGGTTTCAGCGCGAATGAACCCGCGTTCAAAATCCCCGTGGATGACGCCCGCCGCTTGGGGGGCCAAGTACCCCGCCTTGATGGTCCAGGCCCGCGCTTCTTTGGGACCTGCGGTGAAATAAGTCTGCAGCCCCAGCAACGCATATCCAGCCCTGATCAACCGGTCCAAACCCGCTTCTTGCAAGCCCAACTCTGACAAGAACATTTCGGCCTCGTCCGGTTCAAGCTGGCTGATTTCTTCTTCGATTTTGGCCGAAATAATGACGTGACCCATGCCTTGGGCAGCCGCCATATCCGCCACTGCAGCGGACTTGGCATTCCCGTCTGCGGCTTCGTCTTCGCCTACATTGCACACGTAAAGCACAGGCTTCGTGGTGATCAATTGCAGGTTTTTCCAAGCCTTCGCATCTTCATCATCCACGTCCACAGTCCGGGCGGGGCGTCCATCTTCCAGGGCGTCTTGCGCGGCTTTCAACAACCGTTCTTGTTGCACCGCGTCCTTGTCGCCCCCGCGGACCTTGCGCACCAGTCCCGCCAAGCGCTTTTCGATGGATTCTAGATCTGCAAGCATCAATTCGGTTTCGATGACTTCCGCGTCCGCCACGGGGTCCACACGGTCGTCGACATGGGTCACGTCGTCATCTTCAAAACAGCGCAAGACATGGGCGATGGCGTCGGTTTCGCGAATGTTGGCCAAGAACTGATTGCCCAATCCTTCGCCCTGGCTGGCCCCTTTGACCAGACCAGCGATGTCCACAAAGGTCATCCGCGCGGGGATCACGTTGGCGGATTTCGCGATTTCAGCCAGGCGGTCCAACCGTGCATCGGGCACATTCACATCGCCGACGTTCGGTTCGATGGTGCAAAATGGAAAGTTGGCCGCTTGGGCTGCAGCGGTTTTGGTCAGTGCGTTGAACAGCGTGGATTTGCCGACATTGGGCAGACCCACAATCCCCATCTTAAATCCCATGTGTCCGCCCCTTCGGTTTGCGTTGGCGGTGCCTATCGTGCAGCCTGGATTTGCACAAGGGCGGATGGCCGCAGTGGCTTGCCCCTGCCCCACAAACCTTGCATACCGCTTGCGAACTTCAGGGGTAAGGCACCATGACACGCATCGACGACACTTTTGCGCGGCTGAAAGCAGACAATAAGAAGGCCTTTGTGTCCTATATCATGGCGGGCGATCCCAGCTATGATATGTCGCTGGAAGTGATGAAGGGCCTTCCCGCTGCGGGGGTGGATATCATCGAATTGGGCCTGCCGTTCACAGACCCCATGGCCGACGGCCCCACCATCCAATTGGCGGGCCAGCGTGCGTTGGAAACGGGTATGACGCTGGACAAAACCCTGGCCATGGCGCGCGCGTTTCGCGACGGCGACGACACGACCCCCATCGTGTTGATGGGCTATTACAACCCGATCTATTCGCGCGGTGTGGATCGCTTTTTGGCGGACGCCAAAGACGCTGGGATTGACGGTTTGATCATCGTCGACTTGCCCCCAGAAGAAGACAGCGAATTGTGTATCCCTGCCCAAGATGCGGGGCTGAACTTTATCCGTTTGGCCACCCCCACCACAGATGACAAGCGGTTGCCCAAAGTGCTGCAAAACACGTCGGGCTTTGTGTACTATGTGTCCATCACCGGGATCACGGGCGCGGCTGCCCCCGAAGCCGCAGATGTGGCCCCCGAAGTGGCCCGGATCAAGGCCGCAACAGACCTGCCTGTGATCGTGGGGTTCGGCATCCGCACACCGGATATGTCGCGCGGGATCGCCGAAATCGCGGACGGCGCTGTGGTGGGATCGGCCATCGTGTCCGAACTTGCCGCTGGCAAATCTGCGGCAGATGTTTTGGCTTTTGTAAAATCCCTTGCAGACGGCGCCCACAGTGCCTGACGTCACGGTCCGCCCGCTGGCATCAGACGACCGCGTGGCCTGGGGCGGGCTGTGGGAAAAATACTTGGCGTTCTATGACACCAGCCGCCGTGCAGAGATTTTCGACCTGACATTTGCCCGCAACATGGATCCGGCCCGCCCCCAACAAGGGTGTTTGGTGGCGCAACGGGGGACCGATCTGGTGGGGCTGGTTCATTACATCTTTCATGCCCACAACTGGTCTGCCGAAGACGTATGTTATTTGCAGGACCTCTATGTCGATACGGCTGCGCGCGGGGGCGGCATTGGGCGTCGGTTGATCGAAGCGGTCTATGCCGCAGCAGACACGGCCGGGTGCCCAAACGTGTATTGGATGACGCAAGAATTTAACTATGCCGGGCGGATGCTGTACGATCAGGTCGGCACCAAAACCCCTTTCATCAAGTATTCGAGGTAAGCCATGACCATACACATCGGGGCAAAACCCGGCGACATTGCTGAAACCGTTTTAATGCCCGGCGACCCGTTACGGGCAAAATGGGCGGCCGAAACGTTCTTGGACGACGCAAAGCTGGTGAACGAAACGCGCGGGATGTTGGGGTACACCGGCACGTGGAATGGCAATCCGGTGACCATTCACGGATCGGGCATGGGCATGCCGTCCCTGTCGATTTACGCCAACGAATT
Organism: Planktomarina sp.; assembly: GCA_020629235.1. Taxonomy (GTDB): domain Bacteria; phylum Pseudomonadota; class Alphaproteobacteria; order Rhodobacterales; family Rhodobacteraceae; genus Planktomarina. The sequence continues at coordinate 2,615 of JAHDDS010000051.1, read as the reverse complement.
GATCAAGGACTTCGGGGCCAAAACGTTGATCCGCATCGGATCCACCGGGGGAATGTCCCACGATGTGGGTCTGCGCGACGTTATCATCGCCATGACAGCGTCATCCGTTTCAACCCCATCGTCGGGCATTTTCAAGGAACTGAACTTTGCCCCCTGTGCGGATTATTCCCTGTTGCGCGCCGCAGCGGACGCAGCCCAGGCCAAAGGTGTGACCACCCATGTGGGGGGGATTTATTCATCGGATGTGTTCTATGACGAACGCCCCGACCTGAACGCAGAAATGACCCGCCACGGGGTCCTGGCCGTAGAGATGGAAACAGCCGAACTTTACATCCTGGCTGCGCGGTACAATTGCCGTGCATTGTCTGTGGTGACGGTATCAGACCACCTTCTGACCCACGAAGCTTTGCCGTCCGAAGACCGCGAACGCAGCTTTGGCGACATGGTCGACATCGCCCTTCACGCCGCATTCCCACAAGATTGAGCGGCTGACGCCGCCCACGATATTTGCCCAGGCCTGACGGCCTGGGCAGTGCCCCCGGCGGGAGTATTTGCCAAACAAAAGAAGGGTCAGGCGTCGGTCGCAGATTTGCGTTTCAACCACCGCCAATCCGGCCGATCCACCCCATCCCAAGTTTCGTTGCTGGTGGCAAACATCGCCACCGCCAGCGCGGCAAAGGCGAAAATCGAGCCCGCCAGCAAAGCCAAATCTTCGGCCTGCAGGATCATATAAAGGATCGCATAGGTCACGCTGAGCGCACCAAACAGCGCAAGTGTTCGGGCCCCAAGTTTCAGGGCCGCAAAGGCATAGAGCGTGATCAACCCAATGGTGGCCCCACTGGCGATGGCATAGGCCGCCGTGAACCCCACTTGTTCTGCCAAAGCCACCATCAGCACCACGAACAGCGACTGCGCCAGCCCAATGAACAGATATTGCACCGGATGCACGGGCCGATCCCCGCGCCGTTCGATCAACAAAACAGTCATGAAGGTCAGCGCCACAAAAAGAAGCCCATACCGCCCGGCACGAAACGCCTTTTGATAGAAATCATTGGGTTGATAGTAGCTGACCCCGAACTGCGCAGCATGCGCAATTTTAACAGCGGTGTCTTCGCGTGCCACCAAAGGCAGGCCCAAGGACAAATGCGGAATGGTCCACTGGCTTTCAAACCCCGCGTCCGTGATGGTGCTGCTGTCGGGCAAGAACGCACCGAAGAAACTGGGGTGCGGCCAATCGCTGCGCATCTTAATGCGGCTGACGGTGCCATAGGGGCTGACGTTGAAGCGTTGCGCCCCATTGAAGCCAAGGGTCAAGGTCAGGGGACCACCGAACGCTTTCGTGCCGATTTGGGCAGACAGGCCGCGCCCGCGATCCTCCGCTGTCGCTTGCAAAGGGATTGATGCAGCATCCGCCGTCAACGTCGCTTCGCCGCGCAAGGACCGCATAACGTCGATCCGCATCCGAAACTTCGCGTTGTCAAAATGGGCCACTTCACCCTGGGCCAACGCTGCAGTCACATCGGACTTGGCGAAAGTCAGATTGGCCACCGCCTTGGATTTGTAGACCGGAACCTGAAACAAGCCCCGGTGGCGTTCTTCGGTGACACTGTCGACTGTCAGGTCATAGGTGGTCGGGGCCACAAAAACCGGCATCCGATGTTCGGTGACGGTGCGGCTGACCACTTTTTGCAACGGCTTGCCAGATGCCGGGTCCAGTTGCACCAGCCCCGTGGCGGGGTCCACCACATCCACCCGGCTTTTGCGCGTCACTTGGGCTGTCACAGGTACGATCAGCATCGGTGCCCCAAGGGCCTGTGCCCCGCCCCAGTCCCGACTGACCGACGCGATGGTGCTGCGGCTGTAATCCGCGCGGCTGTTGATGGTTTCGCTGGCAAAGAAAAGCGGCACCGACATCAAACAGGTCAAAAGACCGATGATGATGATCCGCAGTGTGAATGATGATTTCATGAACATGTCCCTTCGTTTTCTGTGGGACATGTTTTGGGTGCCAATTGTGCAGCCCCGACCCGAAAGTCGGGGACTTTTTGCGCAAAACCGGCGCCGTCAGACTTGGCGTTCCACCATCATGTGCTTGATGGATGCGATGGCCTTGGCCGGGTTCAACCCCTTGGGGCAAGTCTTGGCGCAGTTCATGATGGTGTGGCAGCGGTACAGCTTGAACGGGTCTTCCAGATCGTCCAACCGTTCGCCCGTCGCCTCGTCCCGGCTGTCGATCAACCAACGATAGGCGTGCAACAACGCCGCTGGCCCCAAGTACCGATCACCGTTCCACCAATATGACGGGCACGATGTAGAGCACGACGCGCACATCACGCATTCATACAGTCCGTCCAGCTTTTTGCGGTCTTCGATCGACTGTTTCCATTCCTTGGCGGGCCGGTTGGTCTTGGTTTCCAGCCACGGCATGATGGACGCGTGCTGCGCGTAAAAATGCGTCAGATCTGGGATCAGATCTTTGACCACAGGCATGTGGGGCAAAGGATAGATTTTCACGTCGCCTTTGATTTCATCCATGCCATAGATACAGGCCAGCGTGTTGATCCCGTCGATGTTCATAGCGCACGACCCACAGATGCCTTCGCGGCAGGACCGAC
>JAHDDS010000123.1 GCA_020629235.1 Planktomarina sp. | reverse complement strand
GAAGGCGAAACCCACACAGAATTCCACGGGGCCTATGCCATGACCTGCAGCGATCCTGCAGCGTTGACCAGCATCACCTTCGCCTATTTCGACGCGTTCGAAAATGCCCAGTCGGTGGACGTGCAACTGGTGTCGCCCGCAGGGGCCACCGCGTTCGACGTGGACCGGGCTGCACCGGTTCTGTCCCTAAAAGACGCGCTTTAATCCATGGGGGCGGCCGCGATTGATCTGCACGGCGTGGCCTTCCATTGGCCCGGGCGCGGGGCGTTCGGGCTGTCCATTCCGTCCTTGACCGTGGCGCCGGGGGAAACGGTGCTGCTGTTGGGGGACAGCGGGTCCGGCAAATCGACGCTGCTGTCGCTGATCTGCGGCACGGTGGTTGCCCAAAGCGGCACCGTGGCCGTGGCGGGCACCGATCTGGCCGGGTTGTCGGGGGCAGGGCGCGACCGCCACCGCGCCGACCACGTGGGCGTGATATTCCAGCAGTTCAATCTGCTGCCCTTTGGCACCGTGCAAGACAACATCTTGCTGCCCCTGCGATTTGCCCCCAATCGCCGCCAACGCTGCCCCGATCCGCGCAAAACCGCGGCCCAGCTGTGCGCGGCCCTGGGGTTGCCGGACGGGGTGCTGGTCCAGCGGGCGGCATCGCTGTCGGTGGGCCAACAACAGCGCGTCGCTGTGGCCCGGGCGCTGATCGGTCAGCCCCCCATCTTGGTGGCAGACGAACCCACATCTGCCCTGGATGAAACCAGCCAGGCGCAGTTTTTGGACCTGCTGTTCGGACAAGTGGCCGCCCAAGGGTCCACCTTGGTGATGGTCAGCCACGACCCGCGCATGGCCCCGCGCTTTGACCGGGTCTTGTCCATGGCCGATGTGATCCAGAAAGGGGCGGCGTGATGTTGGTGCGACTGGCGGCGGCATCGCTTTGGGCCCGGGCCCTGACCGTAGGGATGACCATCCTGGCCATCGCCCTGTCGGTGGCGCTGTTTTTGGGGGTCGAAAAAGTCCGCACCGGGGCCAAGGCCAGCTTTGCCAACACGATTTCGGGCACCGACCTGATCGTGGGGGCGCGGTCTGGGTCTGTGCAACTGCTGCTCTATTCCGTGTTCCGCATCGGCAATGCCACCAATAACGTCACCTGGGACAGCTATCTGGACCTGGCGGACCGGCCCGAGGTGGACTGGATCGTGCCCATATCCTTGGGCGACAGTCACCGCCAGTTCCGCGTCATGGGCACCACCACGGATTTCTTTGACCACTACAAATACCGCCGCGACCGGGGGCTTGTAACCGCCCAAGGCGCCATCATGGACGACCTGTTTGACGCCGTCATCGGGTCCGACGTGGCGGCCACCTTGGGATATTCCGTGGACGATCCCATCGTGGTGGCCCACGGCATCGCGTCCTTCACCGAACACAAAGACCAACCCTTTCGCGTGTCGGGTATCCTGGAAAAAACAGGCACCCCCGTGGACCGCACCGTCATCGTGTCCATGGAAGCGATCGAGGCCATTCACGTCGACTGGCGCAGCGGGGCCAAGATCCCAGGCCAAACCACACCGCCGGACGAAATTCGCCAAATGGACCTGACCCCCAAGGCCGTTACGGCGGCGTTGGTGGGGGTCACCAGCCCGCTGAAAACCTTCAGCTTGCAGCGCGCGGTCAACGAATACCGCGAAGAACCGCTGCTGGCGATCCTGCCCGGTGTCGCCCTGCAAGAACTGTGGGGCATTGTGGGCATCGCGGAAACGGCGCTGTTGGCGGTGTCGGTCATGGTGGTGGTGACGGCGCTGATCGGGCTGATGGCCACGATCTTTTCCAGCCTGAATGAACGGCGGCGCGAAATGGCCATCCTGCGCGCCATGGGGGCGTCGCCTTGGACGATCCTGGCGCTGCTGGTGCTGGAAGCCGCCTTGACCGCCGCCGTCGGGGCCGTTTTGGGGGTGGCGCTGCTGTATGGCGTGTTGGCCGTGGCCCAACCCATGGTGGATGCCGCCTTTGGGCTGTTCTTGCCCATCACGCCCCCCAGCTTGGCGGAACTTTGGGTCCTGCTGGGGGTCATCGCCGCTGGCGCAATTGTGAGCATGGTGCCCGCGGTCCGGGCCTATCGCCTGTCGCTGTCGGATGGTATGACGGTGCGGACATGACCCATTTAACTCGCAGAGATACCTTGGCCTTGGCCCTGACGTCCGCCGCCGGCTTGGCCGCACCGTCCAGCCTGTTGGCCGCCGCCACCCCGCGCGAAATCGGCTGGGACGATCTGATCCCGCCGGGCGTGCCCTATGCCGAAATCATCGGGGAAGGGGAGTTGGACCTGGACGCCGACACCTGGGCCCCCATCTTTGACGAAAACGCCACCAAGCTGAACGCCGACCTGGACGGCGCGCTGATCCGCATGCCGGGCTTTATCATCCCGCTGGAATTGGACGGCGACGGCGTGGTGGAATTCATCCTGGTGCCTTACGTCGGGGCCTGCATCCACACCCCGCCACCGCCCCCCAACCAACTGGTCCTGGCCCGCACTGTGACACCCTGGCCCAACGACAAACTGTGGGACCCGGTCTGGGTCGTGGGCCTGATGAAAACCCAATTGATGGACACCGACCTGGCCGAAACCGGCTATGTGCTGAGCGTCGACAGCATGGAAACGTATGTGTGGTGAAGGACGGCACTGACTGACAAGCCGCGCTGATGCGGTTGGAGGCGAGTACCGGAATCGAACCGGTGTACACGGATTTGCAATCCGCTGCGT
>JAHDDS010000122.1 GCA_020629235.1 Planktomarina sp. | reverse complement strand
AAGCGATTGCCTACATCGACAACGATGAATTGGTGGAAGTGACGCCAAATGCCATTCGTCTGCGCAAGGTCCACTTGGACCCCCATGAACGCAAACGCGCGGCGCGCGCAGCCTCCTAACGTCAGCAAATCCCAGGGGGCCAGCCCCCAGGGCTGCGCCCTTCCCCCGGGATATTTGACCTTCGGATGAAACAGGTGGGCCCGCCCTGCATCCCACCTGCAAACCTGACACTAAACAAGGGCGCGGCTTTCATCGTCGGCGGTCATCGCCGTCCCCGGCTGTACCGCGCGTGTATCAAACACGTGCCGGGTTAATTTTACGTTGCGGGCACCTTCATCCGAGCGGAAATATCCCCGCCGGAGGCAAGGACACAGGCGCCCCAAAACACGCCGAAAGATTTTGGTCAGATCGGCGCATCCAATTCTTCCACGATCACCAAATCGCGGGTGAAGCCGCCCTGCCCGGCTTTCAACGCCGCCTGGTAACCGTCTGAATTGTAACAATCTTGGGCCGCTTGCAGTGACGGGAAGCGGATCACCACGTTGCGGGCCCGGTCCTGTCCGTCCAACTGCACATACTTGCCACCCCGCGCCAAATACTGCCCACCGTGGGCTTTGATAGCTTGTGCCGCAGGGCCGGCATAGGCGGCGATTTTGGCGTCGTCGGTCACGTCCACCAGGGCGATCCAAAGTGCGCTTGGCATGGGTTATCCTTCCAGTATTTTCTTGGCGTCCGCGATGGCGGCATCGGCGTTTTCGACGGATTTGGCCCCGCCTTGGGCCATTTCCGCACGGCCGCCGCCGCCTTTGCCGCCCAAGGCCGCAACGGCGGCTTTCACCAGATCCACAGCGGACACGTCCCCGGCCTTGTCGGCCGTCACGCCCGCGGCAACGGCGGCTTTGCCGTCCGCATCCGCGATCAACAACACCGCGCCAGACCCCAAGTTGGATTTGTGCTGATCAATCAAGGCAGGCAGGTCTTTGCCTGTGACGCCAGACAAAACCTGGGCCAAAAACTGCGTGCCGCCCACGTCTTCAGCCTGTACCTGCGGTCCGCTGCCGCCGGACATGGCCAAGTCGCGGCGCAGGTTGGCGACTTCGGCTTGCAGCGCTTTGCGTTCGTCCAGCAGCTCTTTGGCGCGGGTGGCCACGTCATCGGGGCGGACTTTCAATGTCAGAGCGGCATCGGCCAGTTTTGCATCTTGGGCTTGCAGATATTCAAACGCCGCAGCCCCGGTCAACGCTTCGATCCGGCGCACGCCGGCGGATGACGCGCTGTCGCCCAAGGTGACAAACACACCGATATCGCCCGTCTGCGTCACATGGGTGCCGCCGCACAGTTCCAACGAATAGGTGTCGCCCGCGGCACCTTTGCCGGACCCCGCCTGGGTGCCCATGGACACCACGCGCACTTCGTCGCCGTATTTTTCCCCAAACAGCGCCTGGGCGCCCATGGCGCGGGCGTCGTCTGGCGTCATCACCCGGGTTTCCACGGGCGCGTTTTGGCGGATATAGGCGTTCACCTCTGATTCTACCGTTTTGATGTCGTCGGGGCTGAGCGCGCTGTTGTGGCTGAAATCAAAGCGCAACCGATCGGGCGCGTTCAGCGATCCGCGTTGGGCCACGTGATCCCCAAGGGCCCCGCGCAGGGCTTCGTGCAACAGGTGCGTGGCCGAATGGTTGGCGCGAATTTGGCTGCGACGGGCGTGGTCGACCGACAATTCCGCGCCTTGGCCCGTGCTGACGGTACCATCCACCACTTGGCCGATGTGGATGAAAACATCCGCCGTTTTCTGGGTGTCTGTGATCTGCACCGTGCCGGTTTCCGTTTTCAGCGTTCCGTGGTCGCCCACCTGGCCGCCGCTTTCAGCGTAAAACGGGGTTTGGTTCAAAACGACTTGAACTTTGGTGGCTTTGGCAGCGCTGTCTTGGTGCGCGCCGTCGGCCACGATGGCCAGCACCTGGCCTTCGGCAACTTCGGTATCATAGCCCAGAAAATCCGTGGCACCGTGCTGATCGGCGATGTCGAACCAGATGGCGGCGTCGGCCATTTCCCCGGTGCCGGACCAGGCCGCGCGGGCCTTGGCTTTTTGGTCTTCCATGGCGGCGTCGAACCCGTCGGTGTCGACGGTCATGCCCTTTTCGCGCAAGGCGTCTTGGGTCAAATCCAGCGGGAAACCGAAGGTGTCGTACAGCTTGAACGCCGTGGCCCCGTCCAACGCGCCGCCGTCACCCAGGCCGGCCACTTCATCGTCCAACAGTTTCAGGCCGCGGTCCAGCGTGGTGCGGAACCGCGTTTCTTCGGCGCGCAATGTTTCTTCGATCAGGGCCTGGGCCTGCTGCAATTCTGGATATGCCGCCCCCATTTGCCCCACCAGCGTGGGCACCAACTGGTGCATCACCGGGTCCTTGGCCCCCAGCAGATGGGCGTGGCGCATGGCCCGGCGCATGATGCGGCGCAAGACATAGCCGCGCCCGTCTTTGGATGGCATCACACCGTCCGCGATCAAGAAAGAAGACGACCGCAGGTGATCGGCAATCACCCGATGGTGCACGTTTTGGTCGCCATAGGGATCGACCGACGTGGCGTTGGCCGATGCTTCGATCAGCGCTTTGAACAGATCGGTGTCATAATTGTCATGGCTGCCCTGCAGCAGGGCCGCGATGCGTTCCAGCCCCATCCCTGTGTCGATGGACTGCATGTCCAGCGCGCGCAGGGTGCCGTCTTCGAACTGTTCGTTTTGCATGAAAACGATGTTCCA
>JAHDDS010000050.1 GCA_020629235.1 Planktomarina sp. | reverse complement strand
GCGAATATATATAAAACAATGACTTATGCGGCCAGGACTGCTTAATGGTGCGCTATACTGAGAACGAACAGCTTTACAGTGTTTAAGGACCAAATTCGGGATCCAGTGATGTTTCTGGACGTTGCTGCTTAGGGCTTTGTTGGGTTTGGTGGGCACGGCGCGCACTGGGACTGATTTAAAGAAAATTACTTAAAAAACAGCGTTTTACCAGGCTTAACTTATCAAATTTTCGGAGCCGCCCGGGCGAAATCAGCAAATCTGGCTGCGGCTGGGACTCAAAATCTGCCCTGCTGGTGCCTATGTATAGGGTGTCCCCAACATCAAAAGGATCTGAATTGCACGTTCAATTTCAACAGCTTAAGCCCCATACATCACGTATTTCCCACGAAGCCTTGCGCCAGGATTTGGCGCGGTTGGAACGATTGGCCCATGCTTTGGACACGCAATTTCAGATACCCGGCACGGCGGTGCGTTTTGGGTGGGATTCAATCCTGGGTCTGTTTCCGATTTTGGGCGGTCTGGTGACGGTGGTTCCTGCGGGATTGCAGCTGTCTTTGGCCGGCGCCATGGGCGCGCGGCACAGGGTCTTTGCGCAGTTGATCGCCAACAAACTGATCGACTTTTTCATCGGCGGCATCCCGGTTTTTGGGGATGTGTTCGACGTATTTTTCAAGTGCAACTGGCGCAACTACCGCGCTTTGAAGGCGGAATATGACTGGCAATGCGCCAAGGCTTTGACCCACGCACAGCCTTAGGCCACGAAAGGCACCCATGAACCGGGCAGGCGTTTACCCCAAGGCATAGCCCGCGCCGCGCACGGTGCGCAGCGGATCGTCGCCGCCGTTTTGGCACAGCGACTTGCGCAAACGCCCGATGTGCACGTCAACGGTGCGGGTGTCGACATAAACCTCCCTGCCCCATACGCGGTCCAGCAATTGGTCGCGGCTCCAGACCCGGCCTGGGCGTTCGATCAACGTGGCCAGCAGCCGAAATTCTGTGGGGCCCAGGTGGATGTCTGTGCCCGCGCGGCTGACCTTGTGGGACGCAGCATCCAATTTGATGTCGGCAAATTCCAGTTCTGCGCCCACAACGCTGGGGCGCGCGCGGCGCAGTTGGGCCCGGATGCGCGCCATCAATTCCGGCAGGCTGTAGGGTTTGGCGACATAGTCATCGGCGCCGGTTTCAAGCCCGCGGATTTTGTCCACTTCTTCGGACCTGGCCGACAGCATGATCACAGCGATGGACCGGGTTTGGGCGCGGCGTTTGATCTGACGGCAGGCTTCGATGCCCGACAATTTGGGCAGCATCCAATCCAAAACGATCAGATCGGGCTGTTCTTCTTCGGCCAGCAAAACGGCGTCTTCGCCGTTGTCGGCGGTTACGACAGTGCAGCCCTCGGCCTCTAGGTTATAGACCAAGATTTCGCGCTGCGACGGTTCGTCTTCAACGATCAAAACGGTGGGTTTGGTGACCATGGCTTATTCTGCGGCGTCCACGTCGATGGACGTGGCGTCCCCTTTGGGCCGGGCGTCGCCGGGCATTTCGCCTGTGGTCAGATAGATCACTTGTTCGGCCACATTGGTGATGTGATCGCCCATCCGTTCGATGTTTTTGGCGATGAAATGCAGGTGCATGCAGGCGGTGATGTTGCGCGGGTCTTCCATCATGTGGGTCAAAAACACGCGGAACAGCGAATTGTACATTTGGTCCACTTCGTGGTCGCGGCTGCGCACGTCTTCGGCCAGGGCCACATCGCGCTGGATATAGGCATCCAGCACGTCGTGCAGCATCACTTCCACTTCGCGGGCCATGCGCAGGATCGACTTGTTGGTGCCGTTGACGGGCGATTGCCCAGCCAGGACCGTGGTGCGTTTGGCCAGGTTTTTGGCATAGTCCCCCACCCGTTCCAGCGCGCCGGCGATTTTGATCACGGACAAGGCCATGCGCAAATCTTGGCCCATGGGCGCGCGCAGGGCGATCATGCGGGCGGCTTCTTCGTTGATCATCTCTTCGATCTTGTCGATGGCTTTGTCTGCGGCCCGCGTCTTTTCCGCCAGATCGACATCGCGTTCGGTCAGTGCCGTGGCGCTGTCGCGGATGGCCTGTTCCACCATGCCGCCCATTTTCAGGATCAGGGCCTGGATCGCTTCCAGATCCCGATCAAAGACCGACGCGATGTGCTGGTCGTTTTTCATTATCCGATCCGTCCTGTGATATAGCTTTCGGTGCGGCTGTCTGTGGGGTTGGTGAAAATCTGGCCGGTTTCGCCGTATTCCACCAGGTTGCCCAGGTGAAAGAACGCGGTGCGTTGGCTGACCCGCGCGGCCTGCTGCATAGAGTGGGTCACGATCACCACCGAAAAGTTCTGGCGCAGTTCTTCGATCAGTTCTTCGATTTGGGCCGTGGCGATGGGGTCCAGGGCGGAACAGGGTTCGTCCATCAGCAGCACTTGGGGTTCCGTGGCCACAGCGCGCGCGATGCACAGACGCTGTTGTTGGCCACCCGACAGGCCCGTGCCCGGGGCGTGCAGGCGGTCTTTCACCTCGTCCCACAGGGCCCCGCGGCGCAGGGATTTTTCGACGATCTCGTCCATTTCGGCCTTGGTGCGGGCCATGCCGTGGATGCGCGGGCCATAGGACACGTTGTCATAGATCGACTTGGGGAACGGGTTGGGCTTTTGAAAGACCATGCCCACCTTGGCGCGCAGCTGCACCGGGTCCACCTCTTTGGCGTTGATGTCCTGGCCGTCCATGCGGATGTCGCCGGTGACGCGGCAGATATCGATGGTGTCGTTCATCCGGTTCAAGCAGCGCAAGAACGTGGATTTCCCGCAGCCCGACGGCCCGATAAAGGACGTGACCATCTTGTCTTTGATGTCCACGTCCACGTCCTTGATGGCGTGGGTGTCTGCGTAAAAGACGTTGACGCCCCGGGCGCTGATTTTGACGTCGTTCATCGTGTCCAGTCTTTCGTTGTAAATCGTGTTGTCCAGCACAATAGCCCCCTTACCAGCGCCGCTCAAAGCGTTTGCGCAAAATGATGGCGATGATGTTCATGCTGAGAAGGAAGATCAGCAGGATGATGATCCCGCCCCAGGCTTTTTCGTAAAACCCAGGATCGGCGCGTGATGCCCAGGTATAGATCTGTGCGGGCATGGCGGAATTGGCGTCGGTGAAGCCGCTGACCAGCCCATCGGGATATTCGCGGGCCACAAAGCCCACCATGCCGATCAGCAACAGCGGCGCGGTTTCCCCAAGCGCTTGGGCCAGCCCGATGATGGTGCCGGTCAGAATGCCGGGGGCTGCCAGCGGCAACACGTGGTGAAACACGGCCTGCGTTTTCGATGCCCCCAGCCCCAGGGCCGCGTCGCGGATGGACGGCGGCACAGCCTTCAGCGCCGCGCGGGTGGCGATGATGATGGTGGGCAGCGTCATCAGTGCCAGCACCAGCCCCCCCACGATGGGCGAAGACTGCGGCAGGTGGGCAAATTGGATGAAGACCGCCAGTCCCAAGATGCCGAAGACGATGGACGGCACGGCGGCCAGGTTGGAAATATTGACCTCGATCAAATCGGTGAACCAGTTTTGGGGCGCGAATTCTTCAAGATAGATCGACGCCGCCACTGCCACGGGCAAAGACACCACCAGCACCACCAACATCATGAAGAACGATCCGATAACCGCAACGCCGATGCCTGCCCCGCCGGGGTTGTCCACGCCTGCGTCAGCCCCGAACAGGAACGTGGTGTCCAAAGCTGTTTTGATAAAGCCCGCGTCTTTCATGCGGTCGATCACGTCCAGGTCGGCGGCGGTCAAAAAGCGGCTGTCCACCAGGGTGTCGCGCGTGATGTCGCCCGCCAAATACTGTTCCGCACGGCTGGACGTGGACAATTCAAACGCCACAGGTGTGTCCAAATCGCCTGGGTTGGCGCGATAATGCGTCCTGATATCGCCGCCCACTTTGCCCAAGATGCGTTCCAAACTGGCGGCCACCGCCGCTTGATCCAACGCCCCGTCTGATATTGCATCGGCCACAAAGCCAGCAAACAGCATGTTGTATTCTTTGGTCTTCAACAGCTTCTTTTCAGCGGCTTCAAACTGGGGCGTGGTCAACGTGAAATCGATTTCCACCACGGTGCGGGTGAACGCGGGCGCGCCGGACCGGATGATGGTGGTGAACAAAATCACAAGAAGCGTCAGGGCTATGACAATCGCTGTCAGGCCATAGGCGCGAAAGCGTTTTTCAGCCGTGTTGCGCTTGGCTGTGTGGGCGTCATAGGCCGACAGACTGCCTTGGGCGGGGCTTTGGGTCGCGTCAGTCATCAGTCGTACTGCTCCCGGTATTTGCGGACGATCCGCAGGGCCAGAACGTTCAGGCCCAAAGTGATCACGAAAAGGGTCATGCCCAGGGCGAAGGCCACCATGGCTTCGGGGCTGTCAAAGGACACATCGCCGGTCAGCTGGCTGACGATCTTGGCGGTCACGGTGGTCATGGCTTCAAAGGGGTTCAGGTCCAACCGGGCGGCGGCCCCTGCCCCCAGCACCACGATCATGGTTTCCCCCACGGCGCGGGACGCCGCCAGCAGAATGGCCCCGACGATGCCAGGCAACGCGGCGGGCAGGATCACGGTTTTGATGGTTTCGGACCGTGTGGCCCCCAGGCCGTAGGACCCGTCGCGCAGGGACTGCGGCACGGCGTTGATGATGTCATCGGACAAGGACGACACAAACGGGATCAGCATGATGCCCATCACCAAGCCTGCCGTCATGACCGACGTGCCGCCCCCCATCCAAGTCACACCCAAAAGCCCGTCTTTGCCGAAGACATCCACCAGCAGTGGACCCACGGTCAAAAGTGCGAACAGGCCGTACACGATGGTGGGGATGCCTGCCAAAATTTCCAGCAAGGGCTTCACCACAGACCGGGTCCGGGGGCCCGCGTATTCAGACAGATACACAGCCGCAAACAGCCCGATGGGCACCGCCACGATCAGCGCCACAAGCGAGATATAGAGCGTGCCCCACAGCAGCGGGATGATGCCAAGATAGCTTTCGCCTTGAAAGCTGGGCTGCCAGGTCATGCCAAAAAAGAAGTCCGCTGCTGGGAACATGCGGAAGAATTCAACAGTGTTGAAGATCAGTGACAAGATGATGCCCACAGTGGTTAAAATCGCCACCAGGGCGGACGCGATCAGCAGAACTTTGATGGAAAATTCCACCGATGTCCGGGCGCGGTGATCGGGGGTGATTTGACGCGCGGCCCACACAAACCCGGCCAGGGCTGTGGCGATCAGCAGAACCGTCAAGACGGTCCGCTGGGTGGCGCGTGCATCGCGCAAGGTGGTGGCGGCTTGCAGAACCGACAGGCGCACATCGCCCCCCAGGGCCACCCCTGCCGCCCCGAACCGGGCGCGCAGATCGTCGATGATTTGTTCAGGCTGGTCGGCTTCTTGCGCGGTGATGGTGCCGGCGGCCACGGCCTTGTCCAAACCTGCGGCCACTTGCTTGACCTCTTCCATCACCAAGGACACGTCGCGGCCTTCGGGGATGTCGCTGGGGTCCAGGGCGTTTTGGGTCAAAAATCCGTTGATGGCAGGCAGAATGGCCAGCCACAGGCACAGCAAAATCGCTGCGGGCACAAAGGCAAAGATGGCCACATGGGCCCCATAGTATTGCGGCAACGAATGCAGCCGCCGGGTGTCACCTTGAACAGTGGACAACGCACGGGCGCGGCCAAAGAAAAAACCCACCACGGCCAAACCAACCAAGATGAGCAATAGAAAAGTTACCGACATCACGTGCCTTACGTCTGTGTTTGCGTGGCAGCTTGCCACGGGGGATGGCGGGGGCCAACCTGGCCCCCACCAAAGATTGCTTACATCGTTGCTTCGTCGCCCACGGCTGCTTGGGTTGCTGCCAATTCTGGGTCAGCCACCAAGCCGTAAGCGGCCAAAGGACCGTCTGGGCCAGCGATTTCATCCGCCACGAAGAACTGTGCGTATTCTTTCAGGCCGGGGATTACGCCGATGTGCGCTTTTTTGATGTAGAAGTACAAAGGACGCGACACGGGGTATTCGCCCGAAGCGATGGTTTCTGTCTTGGCCACAACGCCGCCCATGGTGGCTGCTTGCAGTTTGTCCAAGTTGTTTTCATAGAACGCCAGGCCGAACACACCGATGGCGGCTTTGTTGGCTTCCAAGCGTGCCAGGGTTTCGGTGTAGTCCCCGTCGATGTCCACGGACAGACCGTCGGTGCGCACTTTCAGACATGTGTCTTCGGCGTCATCTTCGCTCATGCCGCTTGCGACCATGGCCGCCATGGCCCCGGTTTCTTCGCAGCCCACCAGCAGAACTTTTTCTTCAAACACTTCGCGTGTGCCGTGTTTTGTGCCGGGGATCAGGGCCAGAATGTCTTGGCTTTCGAAATCGGCATTGACCTGCGACCAGTTGGTGTTGGGGTTGTTTACCAGCGCACCGTCTTTCAGGATTTGCGGGGCCAAAGCCAAGAACCAATCGCTGGGGGTGAAAGCAAAGTTCTGACCGGCGATGTCGGATGCAAAGACGATCCCGTCATATCCGATGCGCACTTCGATGATGTCGGTCACGCCGGCTTCAGCGCAGGCTTTGATTTCTTTGTCTTTGATCTTGCGCGACGCGTTCGCCACGTCAATGGTGTTGGCGCCCACGCCTTCGCAGAAGCGCTTCAGGCCAGCGGACGACCCGCCAGATTCAACGACGGGTGTGGGGAAATCGGTGTTGTCGCCGAACACCTCTGCCACGATAGAGGCATAGGGCAATACGGTGGACGACCCTGCGACTTGTACGTTGTCACGGGCATTTGCGAAGGTCGCTGCAGCCATCAGGGCCACGGCAGAGACTGCGATTTTGGGTGCGGACATTTCCGGCGCTCCATTTCGGTTTCATCAAGCCCAAGCAGATTGGGCATGGCCGTCGTCTAGGGCCTTTGCACAACGTTAATGTAACGCCAATGTAACGGTATGATGACACTGCGCTTTGGTGCGCCATGGGCGACCTGCTGCAAGCGCCTGGTATCAAGAACCAGGTCAGATCAGGGTCTGGGCGGGTTCAAACAGGCAAAACCACTGAAAACACGCTGCCTTTGCCCAATTCAGACCGCACATTCAGCCGACCGCGGTGGCGGTTGACGATGTGTTTAACAATCGCCAGGCCCAGGCCTGTGCCCCCCACATCGCGGGACCGGTGGGCATCGACGCGGTAAAACCGTTCTGTCAGGCGCGGAATGTCGACGTCTTCGATTCCCATCCCATGGTCAAGCACATCCAACCGCACCGCAGCCGATCGCAACGTCGGGTGGTGGTCGATATAGCGCAACGACACCTCCACCAGGCCGCCTTCGGGGCGCACGCCGTATTTGCAGGCGTTTTGCAGCAGGTTGGTCAAAACCTGATCGATTTGCCCTGCGTCTGCGGTGATGGCGGGCACCTGCTTTGCAAAATCACAGGTGACGGTGGCGTTGTGGGTCTGGGCGAAATCGGCGTTGCGCGCCACAGCGGCGTCCACCAAAGCCACCAAATCCACCGTGTCCGTGGGACGCACGTGCATATGCGCTTCCACATGGCTGAGGCTGAGAAGATCGTCCACCAAGGAATTCATCCGCCGCCCTTCAGCCGCCATCAACCCCATGAAGCGGTCGCGCGCCTTGGCGTCTTTTTGTGCGGGCCCGTTCAGCGTTTCCAAAAACCCCAACATCGCCGTCAAAGGCGTGCGCAATTCGTGGCTGACGTTGGCCACAAAATCACGGTGGATCTGCGCCATTTCCCCCACCGAAGACACATCTTCAAAGGTCACCAACACGCCGTGGGCGTCCCCCAGGGGCACCGGGCGTAAATGCGCCTGGAACGTCCGGTCGCGGGCCAAGCCGCGTTCCACAAACTGCGTGCGCGCGGCTTCCCCGCTGGACAGGCACGTCTCGACCGCGTCCACAAGGCTGGGTTGGCGCAGGGCCACCAAATAGGACCGATCCTGAAAATCGCTGCCCAATACCAATTGTGCTGCGGTGTTGTTGTGCAAGACCTTGCCGGCGGGCCCCACCAAGACACAGGGCGTGGGAAACCCTTCGATCACATCTTGGATGTTTGGATCAGACACGGCGGTGTTTCCTTTCGGGTTGGCCCGGGCACTGGTCGTGGGGGCCTGTGTCGGCAAGGGCGCGGTCGCCTGCAAAGACTATTCCCGTCAAAAAAGAATAATGACAGGTATGATCTGCTTTAGGTAGGCTGCCCCCATGAAATACGCGCCGGACCTGCAAGGCGACGGTTGGGCCCCTTTTATCCTGGTGGTGGGGGATCTTCAAACCCGTCGCAGCGCCATGTCGATGCCCAATGTATCGGGCATCGAATACTGCGACGTGCGCGACATTCCCGATGTGCTGCAGCGGTACCAACCCGATCTGGTGATATCGTTGCTGATCGACGGGGATTTTGACGCCATGGAAATCGCCCGCCACCTGCAGCGGGTGAACTATGCCGGGCGGTACCGCATCTTGTGCGAAGCCGTGCCCAGCCAAACCATCGTGTTGGGGGAATTGTGCGATGCCGCCCCAGACTTGGACATCGACTTTCTGATCATCGAATGATCTGCAATCCGTCGCGGAACCGCCGGGCGTTGGCTTGGTAATTTTCCGCCGACGCCATCAATCCCGCTGCAGCGCTTGCAGACAAGTCGCGCACCACTTTGCCCGGGCTGCCCATCACCAGGGACCCAGGGGGAATGACCTTGCCTTCGGTCACCAAGGCCCCTGCCCCGATCAAGCTGCCCGCGCCGATGGTGGCCCCGTTCAGGACAATGGCCCCCATGCCGATCAGGACTGTGTCTTCGATGGTGCACCCGTGGATGATGGCCCCGTGGCCGATGGTGCAGTTGGTGCCGATGGTCAACGCAAAGCCCAGGTCGGTGTGCAGCGTGCAGGCTTCTTGCACGTTCGATCCCGCACCGATGTCGATCCATTCGTTGTCGCCGCGCAAGGTCGCGCCGAACCACACCGACGCCCCAGCCCCCAGCCTGACTTTGCCGATCACATTGGCATCGTCCGCCACCCAGGCGCTGTCGTCGATGTCCGGGGCTTGGCCGTCCAGGGCATAGATCATGAGGTTTCTCCAAATTCCGTCTGCAAGCTGCGCACATGGTCCATCAACGCGGGCTGCTGGATGCGGCGCAAGCGTTCTGCTGCAATGATGGATTTCAGCTGCGCTTCGGTGGTGTCCAGATCATCGTTCACCAGCACAAAGTCATAGCTGTCCCAGTGGCTGATTTCGTCCCAGCTTTTTTGCATGCGCCGGGCAATGACGTCTGCGCTGTCTTGGCCGCGCGTCTGCAACCGCCGCCGCAATTCTGTGATGGATGGGGGCAGGATGAAAATCGACAACACGTGGTCGCGCAAGCTGGAATTGGCGATTTGCTGGGCGCCTTGCCAGTCAATGTCAAACAGCACATCTTTGCCTTGGTCGATGGCATCTGACACCGGGCCCCTGGGGCTGCCATAGAAGTTGCCGAAAACGTGGGCATGTTCCAACATTTCCCCGTCGGCCACCATGGTTTTGAAGGCCGTTTCATCGGTGAAGTGGTAATCCTTGCCGTCCACTTCGCCCGGACGCATGGCGCGGGTGGTGGCGGACACGGAAAAAGCCAACGTGGGGTCCCACGCACGCAGCCGCTTGGCCAAGGTGGATTTGCCCGCGCCGGACGGTGACGACAATATAATAAGCAGGCCGCGCCGGGGATGTGTCGGGGTCATGGTCTATTCCACATTCTGTATCTGTTCGCGCATCTGATCCACCAACACTTTCATCTCAAGCCCTGTGGCGGTCAACGGGCCGTGGGCGGATTTGGAACACAGGGTGTTCACCTCGCGGTTAAATTCCTGCATCAAAAAATCCAGCTTGCGCCCCACTGGGGCATCTTGCCCCACCAGATCGCGGGCGGCGGCAATGTGCCCGTCCAGGCGGTCCATTTCTTCAGCCACATCGGATTTGACTGCCAGAACCGCCAGTTCTTGGGCCAACCGGTCGGCGTCCAAGGGGGCTTGGGCCAATCGGTCCAGCGCGGCTTGAAAGTTGGCGTCCTGGGCCGCTTTGCGATCGGGCAGAACCGCCAGGGCTTGGCCCATAAGGTCCGAAAATTGGTCCAACTGACCAGCCAGGACCGTCTGCAGCGCGGCCCCTTCGGTGGCGCGCATGGTTTGCAAATCATCCACCAAGGCTGCGGCTTCGGCCAGCAGTGTGGCCACCAGCGATGCGATTTCGGCCGGGGTCAGGCCCGCGTCGCTTTGGCCCAAGCGCGCCCAGATTTCAGACACAGACAAGGGCGCCACCGTGATGCCGCGCTTGTCGGCTTCGGCCTGAAGCGCGCTGGAAAACGCCAGCACCGCGTCCAATGCCGCCACGTCCACTTGGGGGGCCACCGCGTCGCTGGCGCGCGCCAATTTCAGCGATACCTGCACCGACCCGCGCGCCAAAGTCGCCTGGCACAGTTTGCGCAAGCCCTGATCCAATCCGGTGACCCAATCGGGCACCCGCAGGCGCAAATCCAACCCCTTGCCGTTGACGCTGCGCACATCCCAGGTCCATTCGAACCCGTGGCCCGCGCCGCGCCGCGTGGCAAACCCCGTCATTGACTTCATGGCGTGTCCTTCGTTTGGCGCGATCATACCCGCATTGCGCCGCGTTGAAACCCGCCAATCTTGGGGGGCGCTGGCACAAATTTACGGCTTGTTTACCAAGTTCCGACAAACCCATTTTGAAACGGAGTGTTAACCTCTATCACCAGCACTCCACCGATCAGGGGGCGCAACACCATGCCGCAATCACAGCCGAAAGCCACGACACCACGCTTTGGGGATATCTTGCCGGCCCACCAGGCCGGGACCTTTGCCAAGGTCCGGTCGGTCTGGCACGGTTTGCGCCAGGGTGCAGCGGTGCCTGCCCGCGCGGATTTGGCCCCGGTGTCCTTGGGACCCACGCTGCAAATCTGCTTTTTGGCGGAACGGGCACCTGGACAAGGGGCGCGGTTTCGCCTGGTGGGGCGTGGGCTGAATGATGCATACGGTATGGACCTGCGCGCGATCCCCCTGCCCGCCTTGGTGGCGGCCCCTTTGCAACGGGCCTTTGCAGCGTCCATCGACGCGGTGTTTGACCATGCGGCCATTCTGTTTGCCCAATATGACCGCGCCGATGCCCAAACGGGCCTGCGCAGCGTGATGCTGCACCCCATGCGCGATGCCCAAGGTGGGACAACGCTGGCCCTGGGGGTCGCCGCAGGCTTTGAGGACGGGGCCGTTTTGGGGGACCTGATGCGCCAACGCCACTGCGCGGTGATGCCCATGCCCACAGACTTGGACGACCCGTTTTGCACCGATTGCGCGCGGCGCAGCGACGACCCGCGTGGCGCAACGGTGCGCGGCGGCCCGTGTGTGGACCGGCGCGCCACGCAAAAGGGCGTGCAATCCCCTGCACGCCCCAGCTTCACCGTTATCAAAGGCGGGAAGTAACCCGTCAGCCCACCATACGCGCCTTGGTTCTGCCGTCGGCGGCCAGTTCTTCGGCCACCAAAAACGCCAGTTCCAAAGACTGCGATGCATTCAAGCGCGGGTCGCACGCTGTGTGATAACGCGCTGACAGGTCTTCGTCCGTCACTGCCCGCACCCCGCCGGTGCATTCGGTCACGTCCGCGCCGGTCATTTCGAAGTGGACCCCACCCGGCACCGTGCCTTCGGCGCGGTGGATGGCAAAGAATTCCTGCACTTCGCGCAGAACGCTTTCGAACGGGCGGGTCTTGAAACCCGATGCCGATTTGATCGTGTTGCCGTGCATGGCATCGCACGACCAGACCACATTGGCCCCTTCTTCTTGAACTGCTTTGACCAATCGCGGCAGGTGGTCGCCCACTGTTCCCGCGCCGAACCGGGCGATCAGGGTCAGACGCCCCGCCTCGTTTTCCGGGTTCAGCTTGGACATCAGGACCTTCAGGTCGTCTGCCGTGGTGGTGGGGCCGCATTTCAGACCGATGGGGTTCGACACCCCTTGGCAGAATTCCACATGGGCCCCATCGGGCTGACGCGTGCGATCGCCGATCCAGATGAAGTGACCGGACCCGGCGATGTGCTGGCCTGTCAGGCTGTCAACGCGGGTCAATGCTTCTTCATATTCCAGCAGCAGTGCTTCGTGGCTGGTGTAGAAATCCACCGTGGCCAGATCGGCGTTGTTTTCGGCCGTCAAACCCGCCGCTTTCATGAAGTCCAACGTGTCTGCGATGCGGTTGGCCAGTTCGCGGTATTCGCCGGCGGCGTCAGATTCCACAAAACCCAAGGTCCAGGCGTGCACCTGGTGAATGTCGGCAAAGCCGCCTTTGGAAAACGCGCGCAGCAAGTTCAGCGTCGCCGCTGCCTGGGTATAGGCTTGCAGCATTTTGCCCGGGTTCGGGATGCGTGCTTCGGGGGTGAAGTCCAATTCATTGATGATGTCGCCGCGATAGCTGGGCAGTTCCACGCCGTCCTTCACTTCCGTCGGGGCGGAGCGGGGTTTGGCGAATTGACCCGCCATGCGGCCCACTTTGATCACCGGCACCTTCGCGCCATAGGTCAGCACCATGGCCATCTGCAACATCACCTTGAAGGTGTCGCGGATGCCGTCGGCGGAAAACTGGTCAAAGCTTTCGGCGCAATCCCCGCCTTGCAGCAAGAACGCCTCGCCCCGGCTGGCGGCGGCCAGCTGCTTTTTCAGCGACCGGGCTTCGCCTGCAAATACCAAGGGCGGATACTTCGACAGTTGGGCTTCCACCGCGTTCAACGCGGCTTGGTCGGTATAGTCGGGCATTTGAACCCGATCCTTAGTGCGCCAGCTTGCTTTGTTCCAATCGGCCATGGCCCTGATCCCTTGAATTTCCAAGTAACGATAGGGGTTGGGTTAAACCCGATCTTGCCGAAGTTCGCCAGCCCCAATATGGTTCAATGCACGGGAAGGGTTGACCGGGACGCACTTCATTGGCACTGGGCCAAAATGTTGTGGCAGCGCAATCCTTTATGCGGAGATATTGCAAGATGATGAGCGATCATTTGGTGGATGTGGGCGCCACGCCGAACAGGCCGCGCAATTTTGTGTTCGTGTTGATGGATAATTTCACCATGCTGTGCTTTGCGGCGGCGGTTGAATCACTGCGCATCGCCAACCGCATGTCCGGCAAGGACCTGTACACTTGGCAGTTGATGGGCGACGGCGGCACGCCGGTGGCGTCATCGGCTGGGATCGAATTTGTCGTCAGCTCCGATTTGGTGGAGGTGGGCCGCGACGACACGATCATGCTGTGCGGCGGTGTTGAAATCCAACAAGCCACCACCAAGAAAATGCTGGCCTGGCTGAGGCGCGAAGCGCGGCGCGGGTTGGTGGTGTGCGGTCTGTGCACTGCGGCCTATACCGTGGCGCGTGCCGGGTTGCTGGACGGCAAGCGGGCCACCATCCACTGGGAAAACCAAGACAGTTTTGTGGAAGAATTCGACGAGGTCGAATTGACCAAATCCGTTTTTGTGGTGGACGGCAACCGCATCACCACGGCGGGCGGGACATCGTCGATTGACTTGATGCTGAAGCTGATCGCCCAAGACCACGGCGAAGAACTGGCCAATGCGGTGGCTGACCAATTGATATATTCGTCGATCCGCACCGACCAAGACACCCAACGGCTGTCGATCCCCACCCGCATCGGGGTGCGGCACCCCAAGCTGTCGCTGGTGATCCAAAAGATGGAACAAAACATCGAAGATCCCATCAGCCCGTCGATCCTGGCCAAAGAAGTGGGCATGTCCACGCGCCAGTTGGAACGGCTGTTTCGGCGGTATCTGAACCGCAGCCCCAAGCGATATTACATGGAACTGCGCCTGCAAAAGGCCCGCAACCTGTTGATGCAAACCGATATGAGCGTGATCAACGTGGCCCTGGCCTGCGGGTTTGCGTCGCCGTCGCACTTTTCCAAGTGTTATCGCGCGCATTACGACACCACGCCGTACCGCGAACGCGGGGCCCAAGCAGCGCGCTTGGGCGGATAAGGCACGGCGATTTCTGTCACAGAAATCGGCACAGAGTCCCACAGGGACTCTGACACGGAAACTGGTTCAGTTTCCGGTCACGGCGTTACCTTATAAAGCGCCCCGTCCGGCTGGCTTAGAAAGTATATCGCCCCATCCGGGCCTTCATCCACGTCCCGCACCCGTTGGGTTTGTTTGCTTTCCAAGACATCCGTGATCTGTGCGTCGCCCCCGGGGCTGGCCACTTGGATGTTGTCGAATTTCAAGCTGCCGGTGAAGACATGGTTTTCCCATTGCGGCCACAGCGCGCCGGAATAGACCATGGCCCCAGACGGCGCGATGGACGGGTCCCAGTACAACAGCGGCTGTTCCATGCCTGGTTTTGCCGTGCCTTCCCCCACTTTGCCCCCGGAATAGTGGCGGCCATAGCTGATGATGGGCCAGCCATAGTTTTTGCCCCGTTCGACGCGGTTGATTTCGTCCCCGCCGCGGGGCCCGTGTTCGATGGCGATGATGTCACCGTTGGGGGCCACGGTCAGGCCTTGGGGGTTGCGGTGGCCATAAGACCAGATGGCGGACCCCGCGAATGGATTGCCCGATGGGATGGCCCCGTCCTGGGTCAAGCGCAGAACTGATCCGTTTTCGCGCGCCAGGTCTTGGGCAGACGGACGGTCGCCCCGGTCCCCAACGGTCATATAAATATGCCCGTCACGGCCTTGGGCCAAACGGCTGCCGAAATGACGCCCGCCTTTGGACCCTGTGGCGATTTCAAACAGCGTTTCATGGGATTTGAACGCCATAGATGTCGGGTCCACCGTCATGCGCCCCAAAGCGGTGCCGCTGCCGCGCCCTTGGGTTTTGGCAAAGGTGTAGAAGACGTGCCCCGTTGTGGCAAAATCGTCCGCCACCATAACATCCAGCAGCCCCCCTTGCCCGCCCACAGCAAGATCATCGGGTCCCGGCAATGTGGTGGTGGCCCCGTTGGCGCGCTGCACCACAAACGCCCCGTCAAGCTGGCTGACGATAAGGTCGCCGTCCGGCAAGAAATCGAATCCCCAGGGGTTGTCCAGGTTTTCCATCACTGGCGTCACGGTCAGTGGACCCAAGCGGCTGTCCATCTGGCCCCAGGCAGGCAAGGGCAGCAAAAGAAACGCGAAAATCATCCAACGCACGGCAAACTCCATCACAGCGGCACGCCTTAACGTAGGGTCGGGTGCAAAAAACGCCATCACGCTCGCAGAATTTTGAAGCTTTGATTTGCGTTTCCCCGCCAGCGCGGTATCAACGTTTTCAGTGTTTTATCCAATCGGGGAGAAATCGGATGAAAAAACTACTTACAGCCACCGCTGCCACCGCATTGATTGCGGGCTCTGCCATGGGTGCAGGCCACAGCGAAATCAAAATCGGCGTGATCTTGGGCTTCACAGGCCCCATTGAATCGCTGACACCGCAAATGGCGGACGGCGCAGAACTGGCCATGAAAGAAGTCACCGACAGCGGCAAACTGCTGGGCGGCGCAAAAGTAACATCAGTGCGCGGCGACAGCACATGTATTGACGCGGGCGCTGCCACAGCCGCCGCTGAACGCATGATCAGCGAAGGCGTGGCCGGCATCATGGGCGCAGACTGTTCCGGCGTGACCGGCGCAATTCTGTCCAACGTGGCCCTGGCCAACGGCATGGTGATGGTATCGCCATCGGCCACCAGCCCTGGCCTGTCGCACATGAACAACGAAGACAACGGCCTGTTCTTCCGCACAGCACCGTCTGATGCGCGCCAAGGCGTCGTGATGACCGAAGCGCTGATGGATTTGGGCATCAAAGAAGTTGCGGTGACATACACCAACAACGACTATGGCAAAGGCCTGGCCGACAGCTTCCAAGCTGCCTTTGAAGCCGCAGGTGGGACCATCACCATCAACGCAGCACACGAAGACGGCAAAGCCGACTATTCCGCTGAAGTGGGCGCACTGGCCGCTGCCGGTGGTGACCGTTTGGTGGTTGCAGGGTACGTGGACCAAGGTGGGTCGGGCATCGTGCGTGCCGCACTGGATTCCGGCGCATTCGACAGCTTCCACTTCCCCGACGGCATGATCTCCGCCAAATTGGTGGAAAACTTCGGGTCTGAAATCGACGGGTCTTCGGGTCAGCACCCTGCCCCATCGGACGAACTGGCCGCCAACTTCACAGCCCTGGTGGGCGGTGCATTTGACGCCACATCGCCGTTCACACCAGAATCCTACGACGCCGCTGCGTTGATGATGCTGGCCATGCAAGCCGCCGGGTCCGCTGATCCTGCCGCTTACAAGGAAAAGATCATGATGGTGGCCAACGCCCCAGGTGAGCCGATCCAAGCAGGCGAGTTGGGCAAAGCCCTGGAAATCCTGGCCGGTGGCGGGGACATCGACTTCGTGGGTGCCACTGGTGTTGAACTGGTGGGTCCAGGTGAAGCCGCTGGGTCGTACCGCATCGTCGGCTACGAAGGTGGCAAAGAAGTCACCGCAGGCCGCAAGTAATCTTGCCCTGAAAGCACAAAGCAGCCCCGGTTTTTCCGGGGCTGTTTCACATCTGCCAAGACCATTACGCGACCAACACGTGACCCATAAGTGGCGCCGGGGGGACCATGATTAAGGTTGAAAACCTTCACAAACACTTCGGTGGATTTCACGCCGTGGACGGCGCAACGCTTGAAATCGCGGAAGGATCCATCACCGGCTTGATCGGACCCAATGGCGCTGGAAAAACAACGCTTTTCAATGCCATCGCGGGCGTTCTTGAACCCACATCTGGCCGTGTCACTATGGCAGGCGAAGACATCACCGGCCTGCCGCCGCACACGTTGTTTCACAAGGGCCTGCTGCGCACCTTCCAAATCGCCCATGAATTTTCATCCATGACCGTGCGTGAAAACCTGATGATGGTGCCTGGCGCACAGTCAGGCGAAACGCTGTGGAACGCCTGGTTCGGCCGCCGCCGCATTGCGAACGAAGAACGCGCCCTGAAAGCGAAGGCCGATGAGGTGATCGAGTTTTTGACCATCGAACACCTGAAAGAAGAGAAAGCCGGCAACCTGTCCGGCGGGCAGAAAAAGCTGCTGGAACTGGGCCGCACCATGATGGTGGACGCCAAGATCGTGTTCCTGGACGAAGTGGGCGCAGGCGTGAACCGCACCCTGCTGAACACCATTGCCGACGCGATTTTGCAGCTGAACAAAGAACGCAACTATACCTTCTGCGTCATTGAACACGACATGGATTTCATCGGCAGGCTGTG
>JAHDDS010000121.1 GCA_020629235.1 Planktomarina sp. | reverse complement strand
GGTATTCGTCCACCAGGATGTAGCGAAACCAGCGTTGATACTGTTCCAGCACGTCCGGCCGGGTCTGGAAAATCACCACCACGTGCAACAGCAAATCGCCAAAATCCGCAGCATTCAATTCGCGCAGGCGGGTTTGGTATTGGGTGTAAAGTTCCACCCCCTGATGGTTGAAGGCGCTGGCCTCAGACGCGGGCACCTTGTCCGGCGTCCAAGCGCGGTTCTTCCAATTGTCGATGATCGACGACAGCTGCCGCGCGGGCCAGCGCTTTTCATCCAGGTTCGCGGCTGCGATCAGCTGCTTCAACAGCCGGATCTGATCGTCCGTGTCCAGGATCGTGAAATTCGATTTCAGCCCCACCAGTTCCGCGTGCCGCCGCAGCAGTTTCACACAGATGGAATGGAACGTGCCCATCCACGGCATGCCTTCCACCTGGCCGATCAGGTTGCCGACGCGATTTTTCATTTCCCGGGCGGCTTTGTTGGTGAAGGTCACCGCCAAAATCTCGTTCGGTCGCGCGGTGCCTGTGTTCAGCAAATGGGCGATACGCGTGGTCAGGGCCTTGGTTTTACCCGTGCCCGCGCCCGCCAACATCAACACCGGGCCGTCCAGCTTTTCCACCGCTTCCTTTTGGGCCGGGTTCAGCCCGTCCAGGTACGGCGCGCCGCGCGCGGACATGGCCAGTTGGCTCAGCTTCGGCTTCGGGGCGGTCCCCACGGGTTCAAATTCATCATGACTGCTCATGCCGGGCAGCCTATCCAATAAAGCGGGCAAGGGAAAGATTTGTTCGCTTTCTGTTCAGCTGTTAATTTTGCTCATGGACAGGGGATCGGGGCAAATGTAAACGCTTACATATGCCAAATGCGAAGAATCTTCCCGCTGTCTGTGACCTGCGACGCGCCGCGAAATCGCGGATACCACACTTTGTTTGGGAATACCTGGACAGCGCGACAGGGGACGAGGCCACGTTGCACCGCAACCGCAGCGCCATGGACCAGCATCTGTTCTGCCCGCGCGGCTTGAAAGGAGAGGTCACACCAGACCTGACCACCACATTCCTGGGGCAAAGCTTTCCCGCGCCGTTCGGCATCGCGCCTGTGGGCATGTCGGGTCTGATCTGGCCCGGGGCGGAAAAGACCTTGGCGCAGCACGGGGCGGCGGCGGACATTCCGTACACCTTGTCCACCGTGGCCACGCAAACGCCCGAAGACGTGGCCCCCCATTTGGGTCAGCACGGCTGGTTTCAAATGTATCCCCCCCGGGACGAAGGCATTCGCACAGACATGTTGAACCGCGTGAAGGCGGCGGGGTTTTCCACCCTGGTGGTGACGATTGACGTGCCGGCCCCGTCGCGCCGGGAACGCCAAATCCGCGGGGGGCTGACGCAGCCGCCGCGCTTGACCCCGCGCCTTTTGGCCCATGTGGCGCAGTGCCCGGTCTGGGCACTTCAGACGTTGCAAACCGGCATGCCCAAGATGAAAATGATCGACGCTTATGCCCAGCAGGTGTTGGGGGATATGGGAAATCTGCCGTCGAACGCCCATGTGGGTTATGTGCTGCGCACCGCGCCTGACCCTTCTTACATCGACTGGCTGCGGACCCATTGGGACGGCCCGCTGATTGTGAAGGGTGTCATGCACCCCGATGATGCAGCGCCCCTGGCCGATCTGGGGGTGGATGCGGTTTGGCTGTCCAACCACGCTGGCCGCCAGTTCGCCGCAGCACCGGCCGCCATCACCATGCTGCCCCAAGTGCGCGAGGCCACCAAGCTGCCCATCATCTTTGACAGCGGCATCGAAGGCGGGCTTGATATCATGCGCGCCCTGGCCCTTGGGGCGGACTTTGTGATGATGGGGCGGGCTTGGCACTATGCGCTTGGGGCCTTGGGGGCTGCGGGTCCGGCGCATCTGCACAACCTTTTGGTGGATGACATCAGCACCAACATGATTCAAATCGGGGCCGCGTCGTTGGCAGATTTGCCCGGTTGTTTGCTGCCCGCCGCCGCCTAAAGCAGGACATTGTATACGGAGATAGACCTAGACTTTGGCCCGAATTTAGAATTGTAAGCGCTAACTACCCAGAACTACGAGTTGCAGGGGCGGCTGACTTGGCAGTACCCCCGGCGCAACGCGGAAGACGACGGAGGCGCACATGGCCGAATTCCAAAAAATCCTGATTGCCAACCGGGGCGAGATTGCAATTCGCGTGATGCGCGCGGCCAACGAGTTGGGCAAAAAGACCGTTGCGGTCTATGCCGAAGAAGACAAGCTGGGCCTGCACCGGTTTAAGGCGGACGAGGCCTATAAGATCGGCGAAGGTCTGGGACCCGTTCAGGCGTATCTGTCCATTGACGAAATCATCCGCGTGGCGAAACTGTCTGGCGCAGACGCGATCCACCCAGGGTACGGGCTGCTGTCAGAAAACCCTGAATTTGTAGACGCGTGTGATGCCAATGGCATTACGTTCATCGGCCCCAAAGCCGCCACCATGCGCGCGCTTGGCGACAAAGCATCCGCCCGCCGTGTGGCCGTGGAAGCGGGTGTGCCGGTGATCCCCGCCACTGAAGTCCTGGGCGACGACATGGCCGCCATCAAGAAAGAAGCCGCCGCAATCGGATACCCGCTGATGCTGAAGGCCAGCTGGGGCGGCGGCGGGCGCGGCATGCGTCCCATCAACGGCGAAGACGAGGTGGAAGAAAAGGTTCTGGAAGGTCGCCGCGAAGCGGAAGCGGCCTTTGGCAACGGCGAAGGATATCTGGAAAAGATGATCATCCGCGCCCGCCACGTGGAAGT
>JAHDDS010000049.1:12443-17547 GCA_020629235.1 Planktomarina sp. | reverse complement strand
TGACTTCTAATCAGCAGGTTGAGGGTTCGAGTCCTTCAGGGATCGCCAATTTGCTTTACCCAGGTGCGCGTTCTGCCCAGCCGGCGAAGGTCTTTTCAAGCGCCACCACGACATAGTAAAGCACGATGCCCAGGAACGCCAAAGCGATCAGGACCGCGAACATCAATGGGTAGTCGCTGTTGGTTTTGCCGCTGTCGAACAGGGCCCCCAGGCCGCGTCCGTGGGGACTGACGATTTCCATCAAGTTGGTGCCGATGAACGCCAATGTAACGGACACTTTCAGCGCGCCGAAGAATTCGGGCAGCGTTTTGGGCAGGGCGATTTTCCAGAAGATGGTGGTCTGCGATGCCCCCAAGGCACGCAGGATGTCGCGGTATTCGGGTTCCAACGTGGACAGCCCGATGGAAATGGACACCGCAATGGGAAAGAAGCTGATCATAAAGGCGATCAGAATGGTGTTGAAGTCGTGGGCCCCCACAAACATCAGCGCCACGATGGGCACCACGGTGGCCTTGGGAACCGCGTTGAACCCCACCAGCAATGGATAGAGCGCGTCGCGCATGGTCTTGGAAAAGCCCATCACCATGCCGATGGCCACGCCGACAACGATGGCCAAAAGCAGCCCCACCACGGTGCGCCACAGGGTCTGCCAGCCCATGATGAAGAACAATTCCCAGTATTGGGTGAAGGCGGGCACCAGGTCCGACGGGCTGGCCATTTTATAGTTCGGCCAATCATTGACCCACACCAGGCCTTCCCAGAACACCAGAAACACGATGACCGCCAGCAGCGGCGCGGCAAGTTGGCGAAGTTTCATGCGGCGTCCTTTGCGTCGGTGCGGCCTTGGGCAATTTCAATCTGTTGGCGCAGGATGGTCAGCATGTCTGCGGCTTGGGGCGTATAAAGATCATCCAGCGTGGGCGTGCCCGTGCGCGGCACATCCAGCACGTATTGGGTGCGCGCGGGGCGGCCCGACAGCACCACCACTTGATCGGCCAGAAAGATACTTTCGCGCAAATCGTGTGTGATCAGCAAACCCGTGAAGGGTTCGGCCTTTTTCACTTCGTGCATGGTTTGCCACAGGTCTTCGCGGGTGAACGCGTCCAGGGCACCAAAGGGTTCGTCCAAGATTAACACATCAGGCGAATGGACCAGGGACCGGCACAGGCTGGCGCGTTGGCGCATGCCGCCTGACAGTTCCGACGGGCGCTTGTCTTCAAAGCCCGCCAGGCCCACCAGGTCCAGCAGATACCGCGCGCGGTCTTGTTGTTGGGATTTCGTCAGCTTTGTGGGCACGATTTCCAGGGGCAGCATCACGTTGTCCAAGATCGTGCGCCATTCCAGCAAGACGGGATTTTGGAAAGCCATACCCACTGTGGGGCGGGGGGCTTTGACCCGTTCACCGTGCAGCCACACTTCCCCTTCATCGGGGATCATCAGGCCAGCCACCAGCCGCGTCAGGGTGGATTTACCGCACCCCGATGGGCCCACCACAGCGGCGAACCCGCCTTCGGGGACCGACAATTCCAATCCGTCCAGAACCGGCAGCGGCCCGTTGGCTGTGTGGAACGTGTGGCGCACGTCGCGCAGGCCGATCAGTTCTTTCATGGTATGTCCCCCCTTCATAAAAACGCCGGGCCACTGGGCAGCCCGGCGCGTCCGTGTCCGACCGGACCGATCTTACTTCAGTGCAAAGCCGCCGTCGGGCAGGTACGCGTCGGTGAAATACGCGCTGGCGTCGGGGTCGGCTTTGAACTCATAGGTCATTTTCATCTGTTCCAGCGACGTGGCAAAGCGCGTGTCGTCGATGTCACCCATGCCGTTGGCCATGGTGTAATCCGTCACCACGTTGGCGTCGATCGCCAGTTGCAAGCGGCGTTCTTCCAGCGCCGCGTCGGCGGCTGGGTTGCGCTTCATCAGGCTTTCGATCGCGGTGGCAGGATCAGCGATGGCCGATGTCCAGCCCTTAGCCACGGCCCCCAAGAAGCCTTTGACAGCATCGGGGTTTTCAGCGGCGAAATCCGTGTTCACGATAATGGCGTTGCCGTACAGCGCCACGCCGTGATCGGCCATCAGGATGGTGGAAATGTCATCTTCAGGGACGCCCAAGCGCACCAGGTTCAAGAAAGAAGAGAACGAGAACCCGGTGACCGCAGCCACTTTGCCTTCGGCCAACATCGGTTCACGGGTGGGAAAGCCCACCGGTTCCACGGTCACCTTGTCAGTATCAATCCCGGCTTCCGTGGCGAAGATCGGGAATTGTGCCCAAGCGCCGTCAGGGGGTGGGGCCCCCAGCACGCGGCCTTCCAAGTCTTTGGGGGCCATCACACCCAGTGACTTGCGCCCGACGATGGCGAAAGGCGGCTTGTCATAGACCATCATCACCGCCGTGACAGGGGCACCGGGGTTCTGATCCAGGAATTTCACCAGCGAATTGATGTCCGCAAACCCGATGGGGAAGGCCCCTGTGGCCACCTTTGGGATCGCATCCAAGGACCCTTTGCCGGGCGTGATTTCCACGGACAGATCGGCGTCGGCGAAGAAGCCCTGGTCGATGGCGGCGAAATAGGGGGCCGATGGGCCTTCGAATTTCCAGTCCAGCGCAAAGGGCATGGCGGTTTCAGCAGCGGCGCTGGTGGCCAGAAGCGCGCCAAAGGCAAAGGCCAGGGGTTTGTGGAACATTGTGGTTTCCTCGTTTGGGTTGTGTTGCGTTTGACCGTAAAAGCCCAGACGCATGTGCTGCCACAGTTCGCCTCAGACCCCGGTGACATGTCAAGCAAATGCACAAATTTTTGGCGCTGGTGCCGCGCGTTTGGGCATTTTCTGGGGGTCTGGGGCACGGGGTGCGGGCGATTGCGCCGAACGGGCGCACTGTGCCCCCCGCATTGACGCAAATTTGGCTTGAGGATTCGCGCCCCATCCCCCACATCACATTCGTGACGGAGGATTTCCCATGCGTGCATTTTGGATCTTGGCCACGGCCTTTGGACTGGCGGCCTGCGCGCCGCAAAGCACGATCCCTGAATTGAACTATGCCGCCCCCACCATTGTGATTTTTGAAGACAGGGGGGGCGACCCCTATGACTATGCCCGGCTGTGGATCAAGCTGAATGACTTGGACAAAGAGGTGCAGCTGGGGGAATGCGACAGCGCGTGCACCATGTTGTTAAGCCTGCCGCGCGCCTGCATGATGGCGGGCACCCGCTTTGGATTTCACAAACCCAGCGGGCCGGTGACAGTGGGGTTTTTGACCCGCTATATGCCGCCCGGCCTGCAAGCGCCGTTCAAGAACACCTGGTCCAAATCCACCAAGATCACCCGGTTTACGGCCGAACAGCTGCGCGCCATGGACCCCAGCTTGCGCATTTGCAGCACCCAACCCCTGGCAGCCCGCTGAGGCTTGCGCAACGTCACGGCTTGTTCTGCGCCCTGCTGCGTGCAAAGTTGACGTGAAGGGAAAGCAAGGCAGCAGACATGGGTATTTTGAACTATGACGTGCGGGGCAAAACTGCGCTGATCACCCTGACAAACGGTGAAAACAAGCAGGATTTGCCCTTTGCCCAGGCCATGCTGGACGCCATCGCCCAAGCCGAAAGTGACCCAACCATCAAGTCCATGGTGATCGCGGCAGACGATGAAAAGAACTGGTCGCAGGGCGTGAACCTGAACTGGTTGATGGGCAAAATGACCAGCGGCGGGCACGACGATATCAAGGCCTTCATGTTCGCCATGAACGACGTGTTCGCCAAACTTCTGACAGTGCCGTTCCCGACCATTGCGGCCATCACAGGCCACGCGTTTGGCAACGGGGCCATCCTGGCCTGCGCCTGCGATTTTCGGTTCATGCGCCAAGATCGCGGATATTTCTGCTTCCCAGAGGTGGACGTGTCCATCCCGTTTTTGCCGTCGATGATCGAAACCTGCAAAACGGCGGTGCCGTACCATCGGTTCAACGAAATGAAGCTGTCGGGGCGGCGATTGACAGCCGACGACGCCTTGGCCGATCACATATTGCAAGGCGTGGCCCCAGACGCCGCGGCCACGGTGGATGCCGCGCTGGAATACGCCGCAACCTTTGCCAAGGGCCGGGGGATTTTCGGCGAACACAAACGCCGCTTGCACCGGCACATTTTGGCGACCATGCAGACCGAAGACAAACCCTACATTGACGCGCTGCAATTGATGGCGTGACCCGCGAAAGGACCCAACCCATGACTATGACCTTTGATTTTTCCGGCAAAAACGTTTTCGTGGCGGGGGGCACATCGGGCATCAACTTCGGCGTGGCCCAAGGGTTTGCGCGTTGGGGCGCAAAAGTCGTGGTGGCATCGCGTAAGCAAGACAAGGTGGATGCCGCGGTGCAGGGGTTGAAAGACTTGGGCGCTGAGGCCACCGGGTTTGCCTTTGACGTGCGCGACTATGAAGCCGTGGCGGCGGGCCTGAAGGGGGCTGTAGATTTCTTCGGCGGGTCGATCGACGTGTTGATTTCGGGTGCGGCGGGCAACTTTCCCGCGCGGCTGATGGGCATGTCCCCCAACGCCATCAAGTCTGTGGTGGACATCGACCTTCTGGGCACCTTCCACGTGATGCGCGCGGCCCATGAACACCTGACCCAGCCAGGGGCCAGCGTTATCAACATTTCAGCGCCGCAAGCGTATTTGCCCATGGCGTACCAAGCCCATGTCTGCGCAGCCAAGGCGGGCGTGGATATGGTGACGCGCACCCTGGCCATCGAATGGGGTGGCGACGGCATCCGCGTCAATTCCATTGTGCCCGGCCCCATCGCAGGCACCGAAGGCATGGCGCGCTTGGCCCCCACACCAGATATCTTGTCGGCGGTGGAAAAATCCGTGCCCTTGGGGCGCTTGGGCCAAACCGACGACATCGCCAAGGCGGCGGCCATGCTGTCTTCGGACGCAGGCGCCTATATTTCGGGCGTAGTACTGCCTGTGGACGGCGGTTGGAGCCAGGAAGGCGCAACATCGGTGATGTCCAAGGCCGCCAAATTCATGGACAAGATGACGGGGCAGGGGTCTTAACGCCTGATACGTTCCAGAAAATCGATTGCAGCGCGGTCTTCCACCGTGTCGCTTTCGATTTGGTC
>JAHDDS010000049.1:0-12343 GCA_020629235.1 Planktomarina sp. | reverse complement strand
GGATGGGCATATCGGTCTGTGAACCCACGGACAGTCCCTTGCGAAGGCATGGTGGCGTGCCCGCCGCGCCCGAACATGTGCCACGGCAAGCTGATGTTGGTGTGGCCCGCCAAATGGGCCAGGGCATCCGGCAGGCTGTTGTCTTGGGTGGGTACCAGAAATTCGTCCACGTCAATGAACGTCATCCACCGATACGCGCCCCCGAAGTTGGATGCCGCGTGCACATAGGCCAGGACTTGATTGTGCACCTCCTGTCGACGGGATCCGGCGAATACCTTTTGCGCCCAGGGCATGATCTGGCATTGATCACCTGCCACGGCCCGCAAGATGTCTGCGGTCCCATCCGTGGACCCGTTGTCATAGCCGATGATTATGGCTGCGCCCGCGTCCAAATGGAATTGCGCCCATTCTTCGATGTAATCCGCTTCGTTCTTGAAAATCACCACGATGGCCAAGCCCGCACGATCGGGCACTGCGGTGGGGGGCGTCATCCCAAGTTTGGACACATAGGGTTTAAGGTTGAACATCATCCATCTTTCCGTGCAGCGGTCCCGCGTTGGTTGCAGGGCAGGGCCCGTCTGTGCCATTTGGGGGAAAACACCCCGCAGGGCAAGCGCTGGCTGGCCGCGGATATGGAACGCTGCCGATGACCCTTGTCCACCCATGGGACCCCAAACCGCTGAAGAAACGCGTGTTTTGCGCCGTGGCCGGTGCATTGGGGATGCCGCGCCGGGCGTTGACCTTTGTGCCCATGCGCCGTGCGGGATTTGCGCAGTCGGATGCCGTGGCAGACACAGCGTTTCGTCGGGCAAAGGTGGTCCCCAAATCCAAGCTGGGGCAACAGGCCAAGCACGCCATGTTGCGCGGGCAGTACAACTGGGCGCGGGCATATTTCACGCGCAATCCTGACTGTGTGGCGGCTGTGTGGAACGGCATGACCGGCAGCCGCTTTGCCTTTGCCCAAGGGGCCAAAGACGCGGGCGCGCGGGTCATGTACTGCGAAATCGCCCCCTTTGCCGGGCGCATAACCTTGGACCCCAAAGGCGTGAACTTCGAAGGATCCGTGCCGCAGGATCCGGCCGCGTTCGCAGCGGTGCCGATCCAGGATTTGACGCCCCTGCGCGACGCGCTGACGCCGCGCAAACTGCGCCGGGCCGAGGTTTCGGCCAAAGCCCCGGGGTTGGATCAAAATTTTGTTTTCTGCCCGCTGCAAGTCCCCAACGATTCCCAGGTGCGGGCGTTTGCGGGCGGGTATCAGTCCATCGAAGGGTTTGTGGCCGCCTTGGCCAAAGCGGCCCAGCACCTGCCCGACGGTTGGCATCTGCGCCTGCGCGAACATCCCAGTGCCAAAACCAGTGTGCGCAATGTTTTGGCCCCCCATTTGTCCGACAAAATCCGCCTGGACAACGCCACAGACGCTTTTGCGCAGATGCGGGCGTGCCAGGCTGTGGTGACGCTTAATTCATCCATGGGGTTGCAGGCCATGTTGTTTGACAAGCCTGTGCTGGTGGCGGGGCGGGCGTTCTATGGGATCGACGGATTGGTGGCCTTGTGCCCCACACCGTCGGGCTTGAACCATGCCTTTGCGAATGTGGCCAGCGCAGGCTTCGACGCCGATTTGCGGCAGCGCTTTTTGTCTTGGCTTATCACGTCGTATTATCCGGCGTTCCCAGACGGTGCCAGCCCGGAAGACGACCGGGCCACCCTGGCGCGGCATTTCAAATCGTCGCCTGTGTTCCAGGATTTTGATCTATAAACGCCTGAAACCGCGCCAGGAAATCCGCAAATGCGGGATCGTTTTGCAAGAAGTTGGCCGCAGCGGCGGACATATGCGCCCGACGTTCGGGATCTGACAGGTCGATAAATGCCGCGCGCAGGGCCTTGGCATCGGCGCAAGACATGGCGGCCCCGGCGGCGGTCAATTCGGCGAATGCGCCTTCGAAGTTTGCGACATGGGGGCCCGTCAGTATGGGGCGGCCGGCAGCGGCGGCTTCGAACGGGTTGTGCCCGCCTGCATCGCCGAAGCTGCCGCCCATAAAAACAAAATCCGCCATGGCCAGAAAGCCTGAAAGTTCGCCGGTTGTGTCGGCAATATAAACATCGGTCGCCCCATCAAATGTGCCGCCCGCGCTGCGCAGGGCTGCGGCGAAACCCGCGGCCCGGGCAGCGTTGCGCAGGGCAGGGCCGCGGTCGGGGTGGCGGGGCACGATGATCAACTGTGCGTCTGGATCGGCTGTGCGAAGCCCTGCGAATGCGTCCAAGACCGGCGCTTCATCGGCCTTGTGGGTGCTGGCGGCCACCCCCACCAGACTGTCGGGTTTGGCAAAGATCGGCGCTGCGGGCAGGGCTGCGTATCGCTTCAAATCAGGGGCGTCCACAATTGCCTGACGTGGCACCCCCAATGCCAAGAATTCGTCCCGCAGCACCGCGTCTTTTACGCTGACAAACGCAAAAC
This sequence comes from Planktomarina sp., assembly GCA_020629235.1. Taxonomy (GTDB): domain Bacteria; phylum Pseudomonadota; class Alphaproteobacteria; order Rhodobacterales; family Rhodobacteraceae; genus Planktomarina. Next base: position 9,888 of record JAHDDS010000049.1, on the reverse strand, counting down.
CATTCATCATGGTGCGAAAGCTGCCGGGGAACCTGGCCCGCGTGCGCGACGGGCGCGGGTTCAAAAGCGCCAGCGGCACGCACCGGGCTTTGCAGGCAGCCACCATGTTTGGCCCCATATCCCCTTCGGCAAAACAGGCCACTGCGGGCTGCCACGCGTCCAAAAAACGTTCCACAGATCTGGGGGTGTCCACAGGGGCAAAGGCATGGGTGGCAAAGTCCATGTGTTGGGCCACCCACGCGGCACTGGTGGCGGTGCCTGTGGTGATCAAAACGTCGCGTCCACCAGCGCGTGCGTGTTCTGCCAACCGCCGGATTTGGGCGATTTCACCGATGCTGGCCCCGTGAAACCACACCGGGCGATCCAAGGCTGGGGCGCGTCTGTGGCCAAAGCGTTCGGGCAAACGGTCAGGGTCTGCGCCTTGGCGGCGGTGGGCAGTGCGGGCCAGCGCGTGGAACGCCCAAGGGGCCAGGCGCGTCAGGGCTGTCCACACCGCCAGCATGGGTCAGATCAGCCCCTGGTCTTCCAACACTTTACGCGCAGCACGGAAACATTCCAAAGCCTGGGGCACACCGCAATAGATACCGATCACGTGAATGATGGCGCGAATTTCTTCCACCGTGACACCGTTGTTGATGGCGCCCCGGCAGTGCAGTTCCCATTCGTGCATTTTGCCCAATGCGCCGATCATGGACAGGTTCATCATGGACCGCGTTTTTGCATCGATCACATCATCGCCCCACCCAAAGCCCCAGCACCAGGCGGTCATGGCTTCTTGAAAGGGGCGGGTGAAATCATCGGCGGCGGCCAAGTTCTTTTCCACGTATTCGGCCCCCAAAGTGGCTTTGCGCTGCTTCATGCCTTGCAAGAACAGGTCTTCGTCAAATGCTGTCATCCCAAAATTCCTTCGTCTGTGCGGGGGGTTATGATCGCCCGGCGCCGCCACCAATAGAGATGGCGATGTTCTTGGTTTGCACGTAATTCCACAGCGCTTCGCGCCCTTTTTCGCGGCCATACCCCGACAGACCATAGCCGCCAAAGGGCGTTTCCACGCCGCCTGCAAACCATTCGTTCACGAAAATCTGGCCTGCGCGAATGCTTTGCGCGTCGGCCATGGCTTGGTGGATGTCTTGGGTGAAGGTGCCGCCCACCAGGCCGTAAGGCGTGCCGTTGGCGATTTCGATGGCCTGCTGCGGCGTCTTGAAGGACATAACACTGACCACGGGCCCAAAGATTTCTTCCTGCGCCACGACCATGTCTGCGGTCACGTCTGACAGAACGGTGGGTTCCAAAAATGCACCGGGCTGGTTCATTTTGCGCCCGCCGGTCACCACTTTGGCCCCAGCCGCTTCGGCCGCGGCCACCATGGATGCGGCCCGGTCGCGCTGGCCGTCAGACACCATGGGTCCCATGTTGGCCCCAAAGTCGGGGCGGTCCAAGCCCGGCCCAACCGACAGCGATTTTGCAAGCGCTTCGACGCGGTCCACCAGTTCGGCTTTTCGGTCTTCGTGCACGATGATCCGTGACATGGCCGAACAGACCTGGCCGGCGTTGAAGTAAATCCCCCAGCGGACGTTATCGGTGAAGGCTTCCAGATCGGCGTCTTGGTGGACGATGGCCCCGGATTTGCCGCCCAGTTCCAAAACGCAAGGCACCACGTTTTGGGCAGCCGAAGTGGCGATGGCGATGCCTGTTTTCACCGACCCAGTAAACACGATTTGGCGTACGTCAGGGTGGGCGGTCAAGGCGGCCCCGGCGTCGTGCCCGTATCCGCACAGAATGTTCACGGCGCCCGGTGGGAAGCCCGCTGCTTCGGCCGCATGGGCATAGATGTAACAGGTGATGGGCGTCATTTCCGGCGTTTTGATGACGCAGGCGTTGCCGGTGGCCAAACCCGCAGACAGGGACCTTGCCGTCATCTCTACGGGGTAATTCCACGGGATAATTTGCCCCGACACCCCAAAGGGCTCATAGGCGGTGAAGTCATAGTATTTCGCACCCAGCGGAATGGACCGCCCTTCCACCGTTTCAGCTTGGTTGCCATAGTATTCAAAATACCGCGCCGCCCCTTGGATTTCGACCCGCGCTTCCCACAGGGGTTTGCCCTGTTCCAGCGTCAGCAGTGGGGCCAGGTCGTCGATGTGATCCAGCAGATATTTCCCCATGGCCTGCACCATGCGTCCGCGTTCCACAGGGCGCATGGCAGTCAGCGCACCTGACAGGTGCACCCGTTTGGCGGCGGCCACCGCGCGGGCCACATCGGCAGCATCGGCCAGGGCGTGGTGGGCCAAGTGTTCGCCCGTGCCTGGGTTCACAACTGCGATTTTGCCCGCACCGCCGTCGATCCATGTTCCATCCACATAGTTCTGCCAAAAGGGTTTGATGTCCGCCATGCCGCTGCCTTCCGTGAATTGCGTGTTGGCCCAGGGGCCGGGCACCCCCCGACGCGGTGCCTGTGCGAAATGGTTAAGGCGCGTCGCGCGGCCTTGCAAACGAAATCCCCCCTGGCTGCGGTCCCATTGGGTTTGGGTTCAGAAAGCGGCATTTTCTGTGTCGGCCCTGGGCCAGCAAGGGCTGTTGTCCGTTGCCACGGTGGCGAAAATATCCCTGGGAAGGACGGGCCATGGCGGTGGACACGTATTCAGTTTTGCAAAGGCTGCGACGGGCGTTGCAAGATTTGCACCACCAGCACCCGTCACTGAAACATTTCACCCCTTGGCCCCTGGACGCACAGGTTGGCGATGCCCGGCGCACGGACCACGCCGCGCGGCAAGCCATGCAGGCAGAAACCTGGGGCGGTGGCCTTGACGATGCGGTCCTGATTGAGGCCCGGGATGCGTGCCTTGCGGCGGGTCCTTTGGCGCAGTGGCGGGTGCCCTATGCCGGGACGAAAATTGATCCTGATTTTACGACCCGGTTCGGGTGTTACTGCATTGTCGGCGACGGCGGGTTTTGGTCCAGCGCCACCATGGCGGGGTATCTGGTCTATATGCCCGCGGGGTTGGATTATCCGATGCACCACCACCCCGCCGAAGAAATGTATGTGATTTTGGCGGGCTGCGCCGCGTTTCGCATGCAAGACCAACCGCCACGGCAGGTGGCAGCAGGCGACGCGGTCTTTCATCCATCCAATGTGCCGCATGCCACTACTACCGCGGACGCGCCGCTTCTGGCCTATGTGACGTGGCGCAACCATTTGGGCACACCGCCTGTGTGGACCGATCCCGCGTTGGGGCGTTGACAGCGTTGCCCTTGCCCCGTCGGTTGCGATAGGACCCTGCAAAAGGGACCCGCCATGACTGCACAAGATCATCCGTTCTATGCCCAAGCCTTGGCCGCGTTTCAGGCCGGGGTGGCCGCCGCCGACCCGGGCGCTGCCGTCACCCGCCACATGCCCGATTTTGATCGCGCGCCTTTGGTGATCGCGGTGGGCAAGGCAGCCGTGGCCATGGCGCGCGCTGCTGGCAAGCTGCTGGGGGGCTTGCAGGGGGCCGTGGTGGTGACCAATCCCGAAAATGCCGAACCTGTGCCGGGCGCTATGGTCTTTGCCGCCGCGCACCCGGTGCCCGATGCCCAGGGCTTGAAAGCGGGCCAGGCGGTTATGGCCGCGCTGCAAAATGCACCCGCGGGGCAGCCGGTGCTTTGCTTGATTTCTGGCGGCGGGTCGGCGCTGTTGCCCGCCCCACCTGATGGCATCACTTTGGCGGACAAAGCGGCGGTCAACGAAGCACTGTTGGCCAGTGGGGCCGATATCGTGACCATGAACATGGTGCGCCAGCAAATCTCAAACCTAAAGGGTGGGGGGCTGTTGCGCCACGCGCGCGGCAAGGTCACGGCGTTGATTTTGTCTGATGTCATCGGCGACGATCTGCGGGCCATCGCCAGTGGCCCCACGGTCGCCCCTTTGGGCACGCGGGCCGATGCGCGGCAGGTGTTGCGCGACCTTGCGGTTTGGGACGGGCTGCCGGGGGCCGTGCGTGACCATCTGTCCCAAGACGTGGCAGCTGTGGAAGTGCCGCAAGCCCGCAATATTTTGATCGGATCCAATGGCCAAAGCGTGGCGGCCATGGCGGGCATCTTGCCAGACGCCACCCACCACACCGACGCCTTGGAAGGCAACGTGACCGAAGCCGCCCCATGGGTCGCCAATTTGGGCAAAGGGGCCCATGTGTTTGGCGGTGAAACCACGGTGACATTGACCGGCACAGGCAAAGGCGGGCGCAACCAAGATTTGGGGCTGCGCGTGGCGTTGCTGGCCGAAGATCAAGGCTGGGACGGGCCGTGGCTGTATCTGCAGGCTGGCACTGATGGGCGCGACGGTCCCACGGATGCAGCGGGCGCGGTGGTGGATCAAGATACGTTGGCCAAGGTGCGGGCGGCGGGCGTAGATCCGGTGGCGATGCTGGCCAACAATGATGCCTATGCTGCCTTGAAGGCCGGTGGTGGCTTGCTGATCACCGGCGGCACCGGCACCAATGTGGCGGACCTGGGGGTTTTAATCCGCGGCTGACCTTAAGCGCCGCACCCGGGCGTCGTCGCCTGGCATCCGATCCACGGTCAACCCACTGGGCACAGTGTCGGGGATGCCAAAAAGAAATTCTTGATTGCCCGCCTTTTGCCCCGTCAGCGCGTGCAAAAAGGCGACAATGTCACCAACCTCAGCGTCCGTTAAGGGCCCGATATTGATGTCTTGCACCGACGCCTGGCGCGCCATTTCCAACCGGTCAGACTGGATCACAAAATCAATCGCCGCAATCCATGGCACCGGGCGCAGCGCTGCATCGTCGCGCGACCAATCTGCGCGCGACTGTGCGGGGTCCAAATGGTGGCGCACCATGCGTTCCAATGTTGGGAAGGCCCCGTTGTGCCCATAGGGCGCGGTCAAAGCCACGTTGCGCAACATGGGCGTGCGAAAGCGGTACGCATCTTCCAACGCGTCACTTTCCCCCATGCGCCCCACGTCGCGCGCCATGGGGTCAAACCGCCGGGTGCGCCCCGGTCCAAAAGCGGGCAGGGCCAAGGCATGAAAGTCTTGGTCAGAAAACAATGGCCCCGCGTGGCAGCCGGAACAGCCCGCCTGGCCAAAGAACAATTCCCGTCCCCGATCCGCGTCGTGGGGCAGGGGGGTGCCCGCCAAATATTTGTCCCAGGCGCTGTCGAAGCTTTGAAATTCGCGGTTCATAAACGCCGACAATGCAGTGGCGATGTGCACGATGGTAACGTCCTCGGGTGTGGTGACATCGTCGAACGCCTTCACAAAGGCTTGGCCGTACTTCGGGATCACCCGCACCCGTTTGGCGATGATGGGCCAGGCCGCATCGATGCGGTCATGGACTGCGCCCGCCACCTCGTTTTCCTTGGGGTTGCCGGCCATTTCAAACTGGGCCGTCAGCGGGAACAGCGCTTGGGCGGCCAATATGTTTGGCAGGCCCTGGGGCAGCCATTCTTCTGCAGGCGAATTGAACCCGTTTTGATACAGGTCCGACACCGACAACCGCCCATCGTGAAACATTACATCGATGGATGTATGCCCCAAGTTCCACAGCGCGGGCGCGTTGCGGGGAATGCGTTTGCGGATGCGGTCGTCGCCCATCCCTGCAGTGCGCAAAGCCCCCAATCCTTCGCCGCCTTCGCCAATGCCAAGCGACAGCCCGTCTGTGGTGCCAAGCTGGTGGTGGTGGCAGGTGCCGCAACTGATGTTCTGATTGCCCGACAAAATCTTGTCATAGAACAAAAGCTGCCCGATCTTGGCTTGACGCATGTCCGCGGGATGGAAATCATCGGCGTGAACGGCTGGCGCTTCGGCCCCGGCAGGCAGGGCCAAAAGGGCAAGGAAACCAAACAGATGCGCACGATATTTCATACTGCAATCATGGCGTTTTTCATCGCCCTGGCAAGCCCGCTTTGGGCCGAAATAGAAGAGGCGCGCGACTTGATGGAGGCCGGCAAATTCGAAGAAGCCCGCGCCGCTTTGTGGCCCGCCGCGCGGTCCGGCAATGCAGACGCGGAAGAGTTGATCGGGGTCATGTACGCCCTGGGGCTTGGGGTGGAACAAGACTATACCCGCGCGTTCGAATGGTACCTGCGGTCGTCCATGAAGGGCCATCCCGGCGCGCAATCGGGTGTGGCGTGGTACTACGAAGTGGGCCTGGGCATGCCCGCGCCTGACCTGGTGCGGGCGTATATGTGGTATGTGCTGTCGGCCATCGGGGGGGATCCCGACGCGGCCATTTCAATGGAAGAGGTGGTGAAGAAAATGACCCCTGCCGAAATCGCCAAAGGCGATGTGCTGATCGACGATTACCGGGTCTGGATGTATCCGTTTCGATAACGCGGATACTGTGACAGTTTCCGCGTCAGAGTCTGTGGCAGACTCTGTGCCGATTTCTGTGTCAGAAATCGCAGGCTTTGGTGTAGACATCATTCAAAGCTGCGGAAAGGAGCGCCCTTGGCCTTGCAAGACGCCCAATTTGCTGGATCGTTTTACACCGGTGAACCGGTCCCTTTGAACCGCCACGTGCGACTTTTAATCGAAGGTGCAAAGGTGGGCCGGTCCATCACAGCGGACCACCCTTTGGCCATCGTGGCACCCCATGCGGGGTTTCGGTTTTCTGGCCATATTGCAGCCCAAGCTTACGGCGCGGCGCTGACGGCCGAAATGGCAAACCCTTATGCCCGTGTCGTCGTGTTGTCCCCCAGTCACAAGCACGCTTTTGACGGGATTGCCTTGCCCAGTTGGCGGGGCATCAAAGTGCCCAACGGGCGCATGGCGGTGGACCGGTTGGTGGCGCATGATTTGCGGGATCGGGGCTTGGCCATCGTGAACGACGCCGCGCACGAAAATGAACACGGCATAGAAACCCAAGTCCCCTTTCTGGCGCGCTATTTCCGCCAGGCCAGCTTGGTTCCTTTGGTGGTGGGGCGCACATCGGCCCAAGCTGTGGCCCGGGTCATTGACCATCTGACGCGCGATCCAGAAACGCGAACACTGGTGGTGATCTCGTCCGACCTCAGCCACTTTCACCCGCGCGCGAAAGCCCACCAGTTGGACGCCGCGACGGCGCAGCTGGTGGAAACCGGACAGACATTGGGCCTGGACGGGACCCATGCTTGCGGGTGGTTGCCGCTGTCTGGGTTGCTGTGTTCAAACTTGGTGGCCGGGGCCAAGCCCGTGCGACTGGCCATGGACGACAGCAGCCGGGCCACGGGCGACACCAGCCGCGTAGTGGGGTACGGGGCTTGGGCGTTTTACCCCGCCAAAACGCAGCTGTTCAACGCAGCCCGGCGCAAGAACCTTCTGTCTTCGGCACGGCAAGGGTTGCGGTCGTTCTTGGCCAAAGGGCGCAAACCCAAAATCAACGATAAAACGTTCAGCGCGCCGCTGCACACGACCCTGGCCAGTTTTGTGACACTGTCCCAGGACGGTGCCTTGCGCGGCTGCATCGGCAGCTTGCGGGCACATCAACCGCTTGTGCACGATGTGGTGGCCAATGCCATCAAGGCGGGCACCGCCGACGCACGATTTGCTCGCCTGACCGATCCGGGCCAACTGGATCAGCTGACGTTCAAAGTGGCGGTTTTGACGCAACCCACACCCGTCAGTTGTCCCACAAAGGCGGATGCCATCGCGGCCCTGACCCCGGGGCAGACGGGCTTGATTTTGGAAGATCAGGGCAAGCGGGGCACGTTCTTGCCCATGGTCTGGGACGGCATTTCTGACCGGGATGAATTTGTGACCCGCCTGATCCAAAAGGCAGGGCTGCCACCAGGGCATTGGTCGGGCACCATGCGCGTCTGGCAGTTCGAGACTGAATCTTTTTCAGAAGACGCGCCCCCGGGCCGTTGACTTTGCGTCACGCGGGCACATCTGACCCCACAAGCAAGTCAGAGGTGCCCCATGGCCATGGCGTTAGAAACGCTGTCTTCCCCGATCATTTTGTTTTTTGCGTTGGGTCTTTTGGCGGCCTTGGCGCGTTCGGAAATGACAGTCCCCGAAGCCTTTGCCAAAGGGCTGGCGATATACCTGATGATGGCCATCGGCCTTAAGGGTGGGGTGGAAATGGCGGCCAATCCGCTGACCGGGGAGGTGATCCGTGCCTTTGGCGCCGGGATCGTGTTGTCTTTTGCACTACCCCTTGTTGCCTTCGCGGCCTTGCGCCTGACCAGTGGCATTGACCGCGTGGATGCGGCGGCCAGCGCTGCGCACTATGGCTCGATTTCCATCGTGACGTTTGTGGCGGCCACAGAAGTGGTGCAGGCGACGGGCTTGATGCCGGGCGGGCATTTGGTGGCGGTGGCGGCCGTCATGGAAACGCCCGCCATTATCACAGCGTTGTTGCTGGCGCGCCAAGCCAATGCGGCGGGCGGGCCTGTGGCTGGGTCAGAACGCGGCGAATTGCTGCGCGAGGTGATGTTGAACGCATCGGTCGTGGTGTTGGTGGGGGCATTGATCGTGGGCTGGATCATAGGCCCCGAAGGTTTTGAACCCACCAAGCCGTTCTTTGTTGCCCCGTTCCAAGGGGTTTTGTGCCTGTTTTTGTTGGACATGGGCCTGTCGGCGGGGCGGGGCCTGCGCCAAGGATGGCGTCAGTTGGACGTGGGCGCTATCACGTTTGGGCTGTACATGCCGTTGATTTCGGCGGCAGTGGCAGCGGCTCTGTGCTGGGTTTTGGCCCTGGCCCCGGGCGATAGCGCATTGCTGATCACCTTGGCGGCCAGTGCGTCTTACATCGCGGTGCCTGCTGCTATGCGCCTGGCGTTGCCCAAGGCCAAACCCGCGATTTATTTGACCCTTTCGCTTGGGGTGACCTTTCCGTTCAATCTGACCTTTGGCATTCCGCTTTACACGGCGATGGGCCAATGGGTCGGCAGTTAAGGATATGGCGATGAAACTCTATGAAAAACAACGTCTCGAAATCATCTTGGAACGTATGGCTGCCAAACGCGCGGGCCGCATTTTGGAGGCTGCTGGCGTCAGCGGGTACACTGTCTTGCCGGCCCTGGCGGGTTTTGGCGGCGAAACGAAATGGCAGCGTGACGCTGATATTTCCGCGTCGCGCGACATGGTGGTGATGGTGGTGATCGCCGATGCAGCAGAAATCGATGTGGCGTTGGACCAGATGCAAGATCTGTTGGCAGACCACATCGGGGTGTTGAACGTGTCCACAGTTCAAGTGATGCGCCCGGACTTGTTCTGAGGCCGCAGAAAAAAAAGGGCGCCCCGCAGGACGCCCTGTCGTTTGTATGCAAAGCGCAAAGATCAGTTCAGATCAGCAGCGCGGCCTGCATTGATATCCGCTTCAGCCGCAGAAACGGCGTCCACCAGGGCGTTGAAGATTTCTTCCCCGCCATCGACGTTGCCTTTGAACCAGTCATAGACCGGGGCAGCAGCGTCTTTGAATGCGGCTTTTTCCGCAGGTGTCGGCACATAAAGATCGCCGCCACCGGCCACAAAGTCGGCATAGGCTTGGATTGATTTACGCTTTGGCGAAGCGAAAGTGGCCTGTTGCAGGGCATAGAACCCATCCACCACCACGCGGCGCATGTCTTCTGGCATGCCTGTGAACTTGGCGTTGTTCATCCACCACAGCGCGCCCATGTACGCGTGCCCGTCCAGGGTCACGTACTGCAGGCCAGCATCAGGGAATTTCATGCCCATGATGTCGGTGATGCCGTTTTTGGACCCGTCCACAACGCCGGTTTGGAACGATGTGAACAATTCAGGCCATGGGATCGGCGTCGGGGCGGCCCCCAGGGCGCGCACCAGTTCTTGGGGCAGATCCGCCACAACGGTTCGGATGTTCAAGCCCACCATGTCGGCAGGGCCTTGGACCCGGCGCTTGGTGTTGGCAAAGTTGCGCCAGCCGCCGGTGTTGCCGATGGTCATCA
>JAHDDS010000120.1 GCA_020629235.1 Planktomarina sp. | reverse complement strand
GCGGCGTGGGCGCGCAGGGCAGCGTGGCGGGCGAATTTCTGGATCACCACTTTGCGCCGCGCGGGCGCCAACTTGGCGGCGGGCGCCATGCGCACCAGTTCGGCGTCATATGCATCGGCAATGATCAAGCCGGTGTCGTCGGGCAACAGTTCTGTCGGGAAATCCGTGTCCACGGCCCAAAAGAACCGGTCGCACCAGTCCAGGTAATCTTGCCACTTGTGGTCCGACTGAAAATCAGCCCGGCTGGATTTGCATTCCACCACCCAGATTTCGCCCTTGGGCCCCAGGGCCATCACATCGACCCGCCGCCCCGGCGTCGGCGTCAGTTCTTCGACGCAGACAAAATTATGGGTCAACAGGTGGCGGCACACGCCGCGCGCCAGAAGTTGGCCCGGTTGCAAGGTCAAATCATCCATGGGGACGTTATGAACAAAAAGGGAACTTATGACAATTCCTTTGGGTGCGTTGCCTTCTGCGCCCCGCGTTCCTAGGGTTTGTGTTCGCACTGCAAAGGATTCCCGCCCCATGCCAGCCTCTAAAGCGAACAAGACGTCGGATCAGGCGTCCGATCAAGCGCCTGATCACGCGTCCCACCCCCCGGTTGACCCCCAAACCGCCCCCCGCCGCGACGCCACCACCGAAGGGCTGGCCTATGCCCGCGAACTGGAAGGGCACGTCAGCGTTTTGGACAGTTTTTCCGGCGTGGCCCTGGCCATCCTGGCGGTGGCGTCGGGGATTTACACCTATCTTGGGGTGTCGTCGCTGCTGGACAACACAGGCGCGTTCCAGGTCTTTGCCGCGCTGGCCTATTCCGTTGCGGTGTCGGTGGGGATTTTTGTGTTCTGGTCGTTTTTGATGCGGCTGTTTCCGGCGGTGCGCACGGCGCGGGCGCGCGCGGGTCTGCTGGCGGCCATGGGGCTGGGCAGCTTGGCCATCGTGGCCATGTCGTCGTGGCTGAACGCCGCCGCGCTGGCGGGGGCCGCTGCGGTGGAACAGCATTTGGCGGTGACGGTGCAAAATTACCAAACCAGCTTGGAACGGGCCCATGAAAACGCCCTGTCGGCCCAAGGGCTGGAACGCGACGTGGCCCGGGTGCGCCAAAGTTTTGAAGATTTGAGTGAACAAGAGGCCACGGGCAATCTGTCCGGTCTGGCCGGACGCGGGGCGGTGTTTCGCGTGCTGCGCCAAAAAGCGTCCGAACTGTCAGGCTTGGAAGCGCAAATCGCGGCCCAGACCCCCAGGGTCGACGCCGCCTTTCGCGACGGCAACGCCATCTTGTCGCGCATGCGCGCCCTGACGGTGGAACAAGGCCCGGTGGAAGCGCGGTCGGTGGAATTTTCCGAACACGCTGTGCGCCTGGCGGGGCTGATCTCTGAAATGCGGCAGCTGTCCGTGGCCCCCCTGGTGCGGCGCGCCGCCGAAGACCTGGCCGCATCGGTCGTGCTGCCCGAACTGGACGCATCCACCCAGGCCAACCGCAACGACCAGCAAGCCACCATCAATTCGGTGCTGGATGTGTTGGGCCAGCGCGCCACCACGCTGATCGCCGCCGCCGACGTGGTGATCGCCCTGCCCCCTCCGGCCGAGGTCAGCTATACCCCTGTGTCCGCCGCGGACGCGGTGATTTTATACGCCCGCAACTTCCTGCCGTCCTGGGCCGGGGCCATCGCCATCGACCTGTTGCCCGCCGTGTTGGTGCTGATCTTGGCCATCACCCAAGGGGCCATTCGCGGCGGGCGGCGGCACGTGCCCGCCCATGACCAGCTGACCCTGGCCGAACTGCGCGCCGCCATCGCCGTTGCGCGTGAAATCGACGACCAGATCGATGCCCCCGCCCGGCAACGGGAAGATATCTTATGACCCGTCCAGGATCGGGCGCGCGGCGGTGGCTGGGGGGCATTTTGGTGCTGCAACTGGTGCTGGCCGCCTTTCTGGTGGTGGGGGAATTGTCCAAGGGCGGCACGGCCCTGACCCTGCCCGGCACCGGTCCGCGCAGCCCCGCGTTCGACCAACCCGTGCGCCCCGGCGACCAAACCCGGCGGTTCACCGACACACCCAATTTGCCAGGGCGCGACGACCCCCTGCCCGACCGCCTGCTGCTGATCGAACGGGCGGGCGTGTGGCATCTGGAAGGCGCCATCGCACCGGGGGACGCGGACCGCATTGCCCGCCAGTTGGGGCGCATCAGCGGCGCGGTGGCGCTGAATTCCCCCGGCGGGTCTGTGGAAGATGCCTTGCGCCTGGGGCGCGCCTTTCGCTTGTCGGGCATCGCCACGCAACTGCAGGCCGGGGCGATTTGTTTGTCGGCCTGCCCGTATCTGTTGGCGGGTGGCACACAGCGCACGGTGGACAGCACAGCATCGGTGGGGGTGCACCAGCATTATTTTGGTGAAAGCACGATCCTGCCCGCGTTTGTGGCGGTGGAAAATATCCAGCGCGGCCAGGGGCGCGTGATGCAGTATTTGATCGACATGGGCATTGACCCGCGCGTGATGCAGCACGGCTTGGTGACCGGGCCCGATGACATCTATGTGCTGACGGACGAACAGCTGACCGCCTACGATTTGGCCACGGACATCACCGGCGGCTGACGCCTTTGTTGCGGGCTTTGCACTGTGCGGGCTTGTTTGTGCCCCCTTGCGCGCCTATGTCGTGGGGTGGCGGGTTCTGCCCTTTTCGTGAACGGTCAAATTCCGGTGGCCTTAAGCAAATCCGAGGGAGCTGGCTCTGGCAGGATCCTGGTCCTGTTACCTGGTGCCCACCTGTATATACAGGTCCTCGGGAATTTAAAGAACCGCACGTCTGCGCTTGCGGGCCCGCCAC
>JAHDDS010000006.1 GCA_020629235.1 Planktomarina sp. | reverse complement strand
TGAAGACGGATAAGCCGGACTTCATCGGGCGGGACGCAGTTCTGAAAAAGAAGGACGACGGTTTGTCCCAGCGTCTGCTGCAGTTCAAGTTGAAGGATTCTGAACCGCTGCTGTATCACAACGAAACCATTCTGCGGGACGGCGAAGTTGTGGGGTATCTGTCTTCTGGCACCTATGGCCACCACGAAGGGGCCGCCATGGGCATGGGATATGTGCCGTGTCAGGGGGAAAAGCTGGCGGATGTTTTGGCATCGTCGTTTGAGATTGATGTGGCGGGCACGCGGGTGGCTGCTGAAGTGTCGTCCAAACCGTTTTACGACCCCAAGTCAGAACGGGTGAAAGCCTGACGACTGGTCGCGCCTTGCGGCGCGGCGCGATGTTTTGCGCTGCCGCGCGCGCTGACGGGAGGGGCATTGCCCCTCCCTTTCAATTCCCACCCCAGGATATTTCCACTCGGATGAAGACGGGGTAGGGGGCGGTATGTCAGATTATGCGCCCCCCACCGACCCCTTGGAAATCTTGCACGATGATCATGAGATCGTGGTGGTGAACAAACCGTCAGGTTTGCTGAGCGTTCCAGGGCGTGGCCCGCATTTGGCGGATTGTTTGATGGCCCGGGTGCAGGCGGTTTTTCCGACGGCTTTGTTGGTGCACCGTTTGGACCGCGACACGTCCGGGGTGATGGTGTTTGCCGTCACACCCCATGCCCAACGCCATCTGGGCCTGCAATTTGAAAAACGGTTTATCAAGAAAACCTATGTCGCGCGCGTGGCGGGGACTGTGGCCGGTGATGCAGGGACCATAGACCTGCCCATCGTGGTGGACTGGCCAAACCGCCCCAAGCAAAAGATTTGTCACGATACGGGGCGCAAAGCGGTTACCGATTGGAAAGTGATGCGGCGCTTGGACGGGGAAACCCGGGTGCGCTTGCACCCCCAAACAGGCCGATCCCATCAACTGCGTGTGCACATGTTGGCCTTGGGGCATCCGATTTTAGGGGACCCGTTTTATGCATCTGGCCCTGCGGCTGAACACCCCCGCTTGATGCTGCATTCCCATCAGCTGCACCTTAAACACCCCGACGGTGGCAAAACCCACAAATTCCAAGCGTCCGTGCCATTTTGAAAAAAATCGTGCAAATACAACTTTGAGGTGTATTGTTAACCTGCGCTCGACGAGGATGTGACGTGCTGGGCTTCACCAAAATGGACTATCGGGACCAGTTTCAGGTCCTGGCACAGACGGACATGATCAACAGCCGTGAAGTCCGTTTGCGGTTGCTGTTCATTGCTGCGCCGATTTTGGCGGCATATTGGGGCCTTGGGCTTGTTCAGCCGGTCTTTTGGTTCGCGCTTTACGTTGTGTGTCTGATGATCATGCAGGGGCTGATCCAAAGCTTGCGCCGGGGATACAGCCGTGGGCTGTTTCAGGCGGCGATCTGGTTCAATGCCTATACTGCTTTGGTCTTTATCAGTTTGCCCATATCACTTTGGCTGATGGGCGATGCTGTGTTTCAAGGGGCTGCCGTGGCGTTGTCTTTTGGGGCGATGATGCATTCCGTTTCACACCGCGCCAATTTGCCGGTGTTTGCCTGGGGCGACGGGGCGGCCAACAGCCTCTTTCTGGGTGTTGTACTGTATTCGCTTTGGATGGCATTGCCCGGCGTGGTGGAACGGTTGATCATCGCTTCGCTGATCTTGGCAATGCTGGTTTACTACATCTTCGCATTAACCTCGGCCTTTCGGGTGCGCCGCGCGCTGCGGGCTGCAACAGAACAGTCTGCCGAGATTCAGAAAATGCGATTGGTGGGGCAATTGTCTGGCGGCGTGGCCCATGATTTCAACAACATCCTGACTGTGGTGATGGGAAATCTTGAGCTGTACCGCGAAGTGCGCAATCCGACCGAACGGGCAAGACTGGTGGAAGAGGCCTATGCCGCGGCGCAAAAGGCGTCGACGCTGACGTCGCAACTGCTGTCGTTTTCCCGACAAGCCCCCTTGCATCCAGAACCGATCGTTTTGCACGATTTCAGCAAAAACTTGGTGGCCATGGCGGCCCCCTTGATCCCACAAAACATTGCCGTGGACATCACCATACCAGACGATTTGCCCTTGGTGGAAGCGGATCGCAGTCAGCTGGAAACCGCCGTTCTAAATCTGATTTTGAACGCGAGAGACGCGATGGAAGGCGGGGGGCGTTTGAAAATCTCGGCGCTTCCGGTGCAGGTGGAACGCCATTCCGCCTTGGGTCTGAAGACAGGACTGCCCTTGGGGGACTATGTCGGAATGATCGTGCAAGACACGGGCACTGGGGTGCCTTGGTCCGTGCGCGATCGGGTGTTTGATCCCTTTTTCACCACCAAGAAAGTCGGCCATGGATCGGGCCTGGGCTTGTCGATGGCAAAGGGATTTGCTGAACAGTCACGCGGCGCGCTTTTCCTGGACAGCCAAGAAGGCCAGGGCACGCAAGTTACGTTGCTGTTGCCCGTGGCCGATGCCGCAGCGATCGCACTGCCCGCTGCGGCAGAGTGATCACATGGGCCAGTCGCTGACGGATTTGACTTCCAGGAATTCGTGCAAGCCAAAAGCACCGCCTTCGCGTCCATTGCCCGATTGCTTGTACCCACCAAACGCCGATCCTTGGCCAAAGCCGACACGGTTGATTTCCACCATGCCGGACCGCAACTGACGGGCGACGCGCATTTTCTGGTCGTCGTCGGTGGTCTGGACATAGTTGGTTAGCCCATAGTCGGTGTCATTGGCCACAGCGATGGCTTCGTCTTCTTCGGTGAATTTTTGGATGGCAAAGACCGGGCCGAAGATTTCTTCGCGGCTGATCGTCATGTCGTTGGTAACGTCGGCAAAGACCGTGGGGCGCACATAATATCCCTTGTTCATCCCGTCAGGGCGGCCCAAGCCGCCTGCCACCAAACGCGCGCCTTCTTTGATGCCTTCTTCGATCAGCCCTTGGATTTTGTTGAACTGCACTTCAGAGACGACAGGGCCAATATGCTTGCCTTCTTGGCTGGCAGGCCCCACGGCGCAGGCGTTGGCCGCAGCTGCTGCGTCTTCCACCGCTTGGTCATATCGGCTTTCGTGTACCAGCATCCGGGTGGGGGCGTTGCAGGACTGGCCAGAGTTGTTGAACACGCGCATGGCCCCCGATGTGGCGGCGTTTTCCTTGGCGGATGGGAAGATGATGTTGGCCCCTTTGCCGCCCAGTTCAAGGCTGACCCGTTTGACAGTTTCGGCCGCGTTCTTGGAAATCAGGCGGCCCGCGCGGGTGGATCCGGTGAAGCTGACCATATCCACGTCTTTGTGGCCGGACAGTTGGGTGCCCACACCGGGCCCGTCGCCGTGGATCATGTTGTAAACGCCTGCGGGCACGCCCGCTTCATCCATGATTTCGGACCACAAAGATCCCGACAACGGCGCGATTTCAGACGGTTTCAAGATCATGGTGCACCCGGTGGCCAGGGCCGGGATCGTTTTCAAAACGATCTGGTTCATGGGCCAGTTCCACGGGGTGATCAGGGCGCACACCCCAATGGGTTCGTACAGCGTCATTTCGTTGGGGGCGTGGTCGCCCAGGGGCTTTTGAAATTCGAAGTTTTCCAAAGCGCGTTCAAAGCCGCCGATGTGCCAGGACCCCGCACCCACCTGTTGGGCGCGCGACATTTCAATGGGGGCGCCCATTTCAAGGCTGATGGCGTGGGCCATATCTTCGGCGCGTTTTTTGTAAACCGACTTGATTTCCCCCAACAGATCTTTGCGTTCCGCCACGGAAGACTGCCCCCAACTTTTGAAGGCAGCTTTGGCGGCGGCGACGGCGGCATCGGTGTCCGCTTGCCCCCCCAGAGAGATCACAGCCACTTCATCTTCGGTCGATGGATCGATCACGGGCATGTCGTTGGCTTTGGCCGGATTGACCCAGGCCCCGTTGATATAGAATTGGCGCTTGTCTTGCATTGTGTTCCCTCCTCGCAGCGGTGCGTTGGCGGAACAGTTTCACGCAAATTCCAGCGCCGCAAGACTTTCCGCCGGGGCGAAGGGGGCTTTGCGGAACGCTGTTGAGGCACAGGCCGTACAAGCGACATGCTGTCCTTGATTTGCGGCATGGGTGTACATGGGGCCGCCTGCGCTTACATTAGGAACAGATTTTTTGAAGGAGGGCCGACATGGCTTTGCGCATCAACGACACTGCGCCGGATTTCACGGCAGACACCACCGAAGGCACCATCAACTTCCACGACTGGATTGGTGATGGATATGCCATTTTGTTTTCGCACCCCAAGGACTTTACCCCTGTGTGCACCACCGAATTGGGGGCCATGGCGGGCATGGCGGGTGAATTTGCCAAACGCAACGCCAAGATCATCGGCATTTCTGTGGACCCGGTGGAAAACCACCACAAATGGAAAGACGACATCCAAACCGCCACGGGACACGGTGTGTCGTACCCAATGATCGGGGATACGGACCTGTCGGTGGCCAAGCTTTACGATATGTTGCCTGCCGAAACCGAAGGGTCGTCCGAAGGCCGCACCCCTGCGGACAACGCCACGGTCCGGACGGTTTTTGTGATCGGGCCAGATAAGAAAGTGAAGCTTTCGTTGACCTATCCCATGACAACGGGGCGGAATTTCAACGAAATTTTGCGCGCTTTGGATTCGATCCAATTGACGGCGAACCACCAAGTGGCCACGCCCGCCAACTGGGATCACGGCCAGGATGTGATCGTAACGCCTGCCGTCAGCGACGAAGATGCCGAAGCCCGGTTTGGCAAGGTGGACAAGGTCCTGCCGTACCTGCGCAAAGTCAAACAGCCCAGCTGACAAAGATCGGGCCGGTTCCCCAAGGGGCCGGCCCGCCGCGTCAATCGTAGCGCAATTCGGTGGCTTTGCCCCGAAACAGGTAATAGCTTAGCGCTGTGTACCCCAGGATCGCGGGCAGCACGAAGATCGTCCCCACCAAAATAATGATCAGGCTTTCCGGTGCACTGGCGGCTTCATACAGCGTCATCTTTTCTGGCACGACGTAAGGATAGAAGCTGTACGCCATCCCCAGAAACGACAGCGCGAAGATGGCCATGGTGGCGTAAAACGGCCCCCACGCGTACCGGCTGTGCTGATCCTTGGCCAATGCCCGCAGGCGCGTCCACACGAACAGCATCAACACCCCCGACAGAACCGGCAGTGGCGTCAGATAGGTATAGCTGGGGTACGAAAACCACTTTTCAAAAATGCGCGGTGACACCAGCGGCGACGCAGCCGAAATTGCCGCCACCCCCAAAACCAATCCCCAAACGCCGCCCTGGGACCACGCGATGGCTTTGCGCTGCAAGGCCCCTTCGGTCTTGCCGATGATCCAAGCGGCCCCAATGACCGAATATCCAACCGTCAAAAACACGGCCGTCAGGAAGGCAAACCCGTTGGTGGCCCAAGTGCTGTCCAATGACATGATGTACAGGCCCAGCATATATCCTTGCGACAGGGCGGTCATGGTGGACCCGGCAAAGAACACCCAGGTCCAAAAGCGTTTCCAATGCAGGGGGGCTTTCACCCGAAATTCAAACGCCACGCCGCGCATGATCAATCCCAACAGCATGATGGCCACGGGCAAATACAGCGCCGTCAGGATCATGCCGTGGGCCGTGGGGAAGGCCACCAGCAGGATGCCGATGGCCAAGACCAGCCAGGTTTCATTCGCGTCCCAAAATGGTCCGATAGAGGCGATCATCCGATCCTGTTCGTCTTCTTCGGCCAAGGGCACCAAAATGCCGACGCCCAAATCGAACCCGTCCAAAATCACATAGATCAGGATAGACAGGCCCATCAGCCCGGCGAACACAAACGGCAGCCACTGATCAGCGGGGTACCCAAGAAATTCCATCGTGGCCTACTCCGCCGGTGTGGGCAAAGGCGCGCCGCTGGGGCGGCGGGGTTCCACCAGGGGTTCGCCCTTGGCGGCTTTGCGTGTCATGTACAACAGGACGGAAATATACGCCCCCAACAAGATAACATAGACTGCCAGATATCCGATCAACGTCGACAAAACCATCGGTGCTGGGACATCGGCCACAGCCTCTTTCGTGGTCATGACGCCGGTGACCAGCCAGGGTTGGCGTCCGATTTCAGTCACGTACCAACCCGCCAATGTGGCAACCCAGCCAGACAATGCCATGGGCACCAGCATCACCAACAACGGCTTTGGCATCAATTCTGCCTTCCAATTGCGCCGGTACAGCAAGAATACTGCGGCCCAGCTGAGAAACAGCATTGCAAAGCCCGTCCCCACCATGACGCGGAAACTGTAGAACACTGGTGCGACGGGGGGGTGTTTCACGGTGCCGTCTTCCAGCACAAAGTCGTTCAATCCCGGCACCACCCCACTGGCTTTGTGCTTCAGGATGATGGACGCCATGTTGGGAATTTCGATGGCGTAATCGTTGCTGCGCGTCTCTGAATTTGGAATGCCGAACAGCACCAGCGGCACGTTCCCTTGGGTGTCCCAATTGCCTTCCATGGCCGCCACTTTGGCGGGCTGGTGTTCCAACGTGTTCAGCCCGTGCATGTCCCCCATGAAGATTTGCAGCGGGATCAGAAGGGCCCCCAGGGTAATGCCCGTGCGAAAGGACGTGCGCACGCCGTGGCCCTTTTCGCCCCACAGCAGCCGCAACGCCGACAGACCCGCGATCAAGAACGCCACCGTCAGGCCGGACGCCAGCAACATGTGGATCAGCCGGTACGGCATGGACGGGTTGAAGATGATCGCGCCCCAGTCGGTGGCAAACGCCACGCCGTCGCGCATTTCGAAACCTGCGGGGGTGTGCATCCATGAATTCAGGACAATGATCCAGAACGCCGACATGGTTGTGCCGAATGCCACCAAGAACGTGGCCAGTGTGTGCAACCACCGCGGCGCGCGGGATGCGCCAAACAGCATGATGCCCAGGAACACAGCCTCCAAGAAGAAGGCAGTCATGATCTCATAGGCCAAAAGCGGGCCTGCGATATTGCCGACCTTTTCCATGAACCCGGGCCAGTTGGTGCCAAACTGGAACGACATGGTAATGCCCGACACAACGCCAAGGGCGAAGGACAGGGCAAATACTTTGACCCAGAACATATAAGCGTCCATCCACCGTTGATCGCCCGACGCATTGAACCGTACGCGGAAATACAACAGCACCCACCCCAACGCGATGGTTATGGTGGGAAACAGAATGTGGAACGAAATGTTCGCGCCAAACTGAATGCGGGACAGGATCAAAGCGTCCATGGGTCAAATCTCCTTACGTCTGGGATTGAAGTATGCCGCAGGTGCAAAGTTTCCACGCGACAGGGCGTCGCGTCTGCAAAATTCCAATAAAAAAGGGCAGTCCGAAGGAACCGCCCTTTGATTGCAATCAAGCTGGGGGTCAGGCTGCGATTTTGCCGCCCCCCTTTTTGGTCACCACCAACACCGATGGGCGCGGGGGCATGGCGGGGTCGAAGTCGGGCCAGCGGGTGGCCGGATCTTCGAACGTGGAATTGCGTTCAAACCCTTTCAGATTTGTGACCCCGTCCGTGCCTGGGTGTTGTACGGCCAAGAACAACGTTTCAGACCCTTCGTTGAAGTACGGCCCGCACAGTTCACCCCCCACAGGGCAGCGGAAAAACAGTTTGGAATGGCCGCGCAATTCCCCTTCTGTTTCCAGCGCATAAAGGCCGTCGGACTTGCCGGTTTTGGCCCAGCCTGACCCTTGGTCGGTGGAAATCCACAGGCGGCCGTCGGTGTCGATGGCGCAGTTGTCGGGGGACCCGAACCAACCGTTTTGCGATGTTTCAGGGTTCCACTGCGCCCCCACATCCGCCACGGCTGGGTCGCCGCATTTCACCAAAATGGACCATGTGCCCGTGGTGGCGGCGTGATCCCCGCCAGCTTCCTTGATTTCGATGATGTGGCCGAAGGACGATTCCGCCCGTGGGTTGGCGGCATTCACCTGATCGGCTTTGCGGCGGGTGTTGTTGGTCAGCATGATGTAGGCCGTCCCATCGCCGCGCGGCTGCGCGTCTTCGGGGCGGTCCATGGGGGTTGCGCCCAGCAGGTCAGCCGCCAAGCGGGTGTCGATCATGACGTCGCCTTGGTCATTGAACCCATTTGCGGCGGTCAGTGGACCTTCGCCATGAATCAGCGGCAACCAGTTGATCACCCCGTCATCTTCGAACCGCGCGACATACAGCGTACCTTCGGACAGCAGCGCCATGTCCTTGGATTTGTCGCCGGACACTGTGCCTTTGGACACAAATTTGTACTGATAGTCGAACCGGTTGTCGTCCCCGGAATAGACCACCACGTGGCCGTCGCTGGACACGGTGGTTTCCGCGCCTTCGTGGCGGAACCGGCCCATGGCGGTGTGCTTGACGGGCTTGGCGGTGGGGTCCATGGGGTCCACTTCCACGATCCAGCCGTATTTGTTGGGCATGTTGGGTTCTTTGTCGATGTTGAACCGGTCATAGAATTTGCCCCAGGCATACCAACGACCAGGCACCCCGTAACGCTTCATCTGCTTGGCTTCAGGCTGGGCAGAGATGTCTACTTTGCCTTCGGCATCCAGAACGTCCGACCAGAAATACCCGTGGAAGTTTTCTTCAGCCATCAGGTATGTGCCCCAAGGGGTCATCCCGCCAGCGCAGTTGTTGATCGTGCCCATCACAGACAGCCCGGTTGCGTCGTCATTGGTTTTCAAACGATCGTGTCCGGCTGCAGGGCCGCTGAATGTCATTTCGGTGTTCAGCGGCGTGATGCGGCGGTTGTTGGGGCCATCCAGCACGACGTTCCATTCGCCATCCACCTGTTCGATTTCTACAACGGTGCCACCGTGGGCCGCCATTTCGATGTCGACGATGTCTTTGGTCATGCCTTCGAAGCCCGCGCGGTCTTGGCGACCCAGGCCCGGGAACATGACCTCTTCGTTGGTGTATTCGTGGTTCACACACAGCATGCCGCGCGTGCCGTCAGCGTTCAGCGGGCTGAACCCCACATAGTCGTTGTTGTATCCGAACTGCTGCAACTGGGCGGCGGGCGTCTGGTTCATCACGTCGAATGCAGGGGCGTCGGCTGTGATGGGATCACCCCACCGCAACAGAACCTTCAGGTCATACCCGTCTGCGATGTGGTGGGTTTCGTCGTTGCCCCAGGCAATTTCATCGAATGCGTATCGGCTGTCAGCGGCTGTTTTGGCAGCTGCTTGTTGGGGGGCAATCATGGCGGATGTGCCGAACAAGGCTGTGGTGGCTGACACACCCAAAATACCGCGCAATACGTCGCGGCGGCCATAGCGGCGGTTGATAACATCGCCGATGGTGTTTCCCAAATTGGGGTTTGTGGGGATGTCGTCGAAAGCTTCAAACGCTTCGGCTTTGTTGCCGTATTCCGGATCGTTGATGATGTCGTCACGCATAGACATGAAAGCTGCTACCTTTATCAGTGGCGGTTGGTTGTGCTGCGACTGATGGGGGGACGATGATTCAGTTTGGTGACGGCTTGGTTAAGGTTTTGTGAAAGGAATGAAAAAAGCCCCGGCCGTTGAACCGGGGCTTTCTGAAATACTCGGGGTGGGCGCACCCACCCGCGTGAAGATTAATCTTCGTCTTTGTCTTCTTTTGTGACTTCTTCGCCGGTGTCTTGGTCCACCATTTTCATGGCCAAACGGACCTTGCCGCGATCGTCAAAGCCCAACAGTTTGACCCAAACTTCCTGACCTTCTTTCAGAACGTCGGATGGGTGGTTCAAACGGCGGTTTTCGATTTGGGACACGTGCACCAAACCGTCGCGCTTGCCGAAGAAGTTCACGAAGGCACCGAAGTCCACGATCTTGACCACTTTGCCTTTATAGATCGCGCCTTCTTCGGGTTCTGCCACGATCGAATGGATCATGTCGTATGCCTTTTGGATGGCTTCGCCGTTGGGCGATGCGATCTTGATGGTGCCGTCGTCGTTGATATCCACTTTGGCGCCGGACACTTCCACGATTTCGCGAATGACCTTGCCGCCGGACCCGATCACTTCGCGGATCTTGTCGGTGGGCACTTGCATGGTTTCAATCCGTGGGGCGTGGACAGAAAATTCTTGCGCGCCCGTGATGGATTTCGACATTTCACCCAGGATGTGCAAGCGGCCTTCTTTGGCCTGGGCCAGGGCTTTTTGCATGATGTCGGGCGTGATGCCCGCCACTTTGATGTCCATCTGCAAGGATGTGATCCCAGCTTCTGTCCCGGCCACTTTGAAGTCCATGTCGCCCAAGTGATCTTCGTCACCCAAGATGTCGGTCAGGATTGCGAAGTCGCCGTCGTCTTCCAGGATCAAACCCATGGCCACACCGGCAACCGGTGCTTTCAAAGGCACGCCAGCGTCCATCATGGACAGGGAGCCACCGCAAACGGATGCCATCGAAGACGACCCGTTGGATTCTGTGATCTCAGACACCACACGCACCGTGTAGGGGAAGTCCGTCGGCGCGGGCAGAACCGCCTGCAACGCACGCCATGCCAGTTTACCGTGGCCAATCTCGCGGCGGCCGGGGGGGCCCACGCGACCTGCTTCACCCACGGAATAGGGGGGGAAGTTATAGTGCAGCAAGAAGTTCGACTTATACGTGCCATGCAGCGCGTCGATCATCTGTTCATCGTCGCCGGTGCCCAGGGTGGTGACCACCAAGCCTTGGGTTTCGCCGCGTGTGAACAACGCCGACCCGTGCGTCCGGGGCAGGAAGCCCGTTTCACAGTTGATGGCACGAACAGTGTCCAGGGCACGGCCGTCGATCCGCTTGCCGTTTTTCACCACGTCGCCGCGCAGAACGCTGGATTCCAGCTTCTTCAAAGCCGACCCCAGGTTTGCGTCTGCTTGTTGATCTTCGGACAGGCCCGCAACGATCGCTTCTTTTGCTGCGGCAACCGCTGTGGTGCGTTCTTGCTTGTCGGTGATGGCGTATGCGGCTTGCATGTCCTTTTCACCGGCTTTCTTCACAGCAGCAAACAGATCGGAATAGTCCGGCGCTTGGAAATCAAATGGCTCTTTCGCGGCGTCTTCAGCCAGATCAATGATCAGATCGATGACGGGTTGGATCTGTTCGTGCGCAAAAGTCACCGCACCCAACATTTCTTCTTCCGTCAGCTCGTACGCTTCAGATTCCACCATCATCACGGCGTCTTTGGTACCAGCCACCACCAGGTCCAAACGCTGGTCTGGATTGTAACGCAGGTTGTGCATGTCATCGACGGTGGGGTTCAAAATATATTCGCCGTCTTCAAAGCCAACGCGGCAACCGCCCACGGGGCCCATGAACGGTGCACCGGAAATGGTCAGCGCGGCAGATGCGGCGATCATGGCCACCATGTCGGGGTCGTTCACCAGGTCGTGGGACAACACCTGACACATCACCAGGACTTCGTTTTTGAAGCCGGGCACGAACAGGGGGCGCATGGGGCGGTCGATCAGACGCGCGGTCAGCGTTTCTTTTTCGGTGGGGCGGGCTTCCCGCTTGAAGAAACCGCCAGGGATTTTGCCCGCAGCATAGTATTTTTCTTGATAGTGCACGGTCAAAGGGAAGAAATCTTGCCCTTCTTTTTGCTTTTTCGCGAAGGTCACGTTGGCCATAACGCTTGTTTCGCCAAGCGTTGCAATCACGCTGCCGTCGGCCTGACGCGCAACTTTCCCGGTTTCGAGAGTAAGGGTTTCTTCCCCCCACTGCATCGATTTTTTGACTTCTTTAAACATGTATCGGATTTTCCTATGTGGCCCGCGGGCCTTTGCGTGGCGGCCCCATTGCCGCCGGTCCTCATCTTGTTTGCAGCGCTGGACCTGGGCGCTGGCTTTCAAAGATATGCGGCGTGTATCCCATGCGGGTTGAAAGGGAAAGGGGTGGTGCAATGGGCGGTTGGGCGCGCGGTTATCCCCACGTCCCCCACCGCCAAATGCCGATGATCGCACTGGCAATATAAAACAACTGCAACACAAAGAATGCCCACCGCTTGTCGATGATGCCCCAAACCGCAAAGGCCAGGGCGGATATCAACAACAGGGTGAAGCCCAGCACCTCCATCCCAGTGTTGGACGCCACCAAAAGGGCATAGGCAATGGCCAGGCCTGACCCCACCCATTCAAAAACCGTTATCCACTTTTGCCGTGTCATGGCTGCCCTTCCGCCTTGCTGTGTGCGCCCCAGGTATCGCGGCACAAGGCGGGCAATGCAATCCACACCCCTGCCGCGCCCACCCGTACCAATAATCAGGATTTGACAGGGCGCGCGACTTGGCACCTTATCAGTGCAAAGACCAACGGGGACGTTCATGGATTTCGACACGTTTAAATCGCAGGTGGCCCGCACAACAGATCCCGGCACGGTGCCCCTGGCCGACCAGGTCACAAGCAATGTGCCGATCTATGATGGTGACGCGGTCCGCGCGGCCGCCAATAACCCGCAGGCCACCCAAGCGCTTTTGTCGGAATGGGCTGCGGTGTTTTTGAACGGCCCGGGTGTACTTGTGATCACACGCGCCATTTCGGACACAACTGTCGTGGATCGGGCCACATTGGTGTTTGAAAAGATCATCGAAGAACAGCGCGGCACCGGCCAGGGGGGCGGGGATCATTTTGCCAAACCAGGCGCCAATGATCGCATTTGGAATGCAATCGAAAAACACTGCCTGCGCGACCCCGAAAACTTTGCAGATTACTTTGCAAACGACGCTTTCGCTTTGGCATGTTTGGCGTGGCTTGGGCCAGGATACACGGTCACGGCCCAAGTGAACCGGGTGAACCCCGGCGGCAATGCCCAAGTCCCGCACCGCGACTATCATTTGGGGTTCATGACGGCAGATCAAATTGACCAGTATCCCGCACATATTCACCAAACATCCGCACAGTTGACGTTGCAGGGGGCCATTGCGCATTGCGACATGCCGGTTGAAAGCGGCACGACGATGCTGCTTCCGTTTTCCCAGATTTTTGCGGATGGATATCGCCAGTTCGGCAGCACGCCGTTCCAGGACTATTTCGCCCAGAACCATGTGCAGCTGCCCTTGCGCAAGGGCGACATGCTGTTCTTTAATCCAGCGTTGATGCACGGGGCGGGGGAAAACAAAACCACGGATGTGTTCCGGATGGCCAATTTGGTGCAAATCTCATCCGCCTTTGGCCGCCCGATGGAAGCGATGGACACCAACGCCATGGTGGCTGCCCTTTATCCGGTTTTGGCAAGCAAAGATGCAACGGACCGCGCTGTGCAAAACGCGGTGGCGGCTGCAACAGACGGCTATCCGTTCCCCAGCAACCTGGACACTGATCCCGCATCTGGCGGTTTGGCCCCGCTGTCCCAAAGGGCGCGTGTCATGGCCGCCTTGCGGGCAGGGGACAGTTTGCAAAATGTGAAGGACATGTTGGCGCGCTATTCCACTGCCCGGATGGGTGGATAGGGCTGGTCTTCTGCGGCGCAGCCCGCCGCAGAAATTCGTAACAAAAGCGCTTGATCAGCGGCGCAGGCCCAGTCGTTTGATCAGGTCTGTGTACCGCGCTTCTTCTTTCGCCTTCAGGTAATCCAACAACTTGCGGCGTTGGGCCACCATTTTCAAAAGCCCGCGACGACCGTGGTTGTCTTTCTTGTGGGTTTTGAAATGTTCGGTCAATGTCGCAATCCGAGAGCTGAGGATTGCCACCTGAACTTCAGGGGAACCTGTGTCGCCGTCTTTGGTGGCGAAGTCTTTCATCACGCGTGCTTTTTCTTCAGCAGTAATCGACATCGGGGTCTCCTTCTTGGGTTAAAGTGATGGCGCAGGCCGGGATGTCGTCCAGCAAGGCCCATGGAGGTGTTCCAAAGAACACGCCGCGCATAGTCCGAATCGCAGCTGTTGTGAAGGTTATAGTTTCTGGCCTGGTTCAAGCCCGGCCCAAGCATCGGCCAAATTTGGATCAATCCGGTTGAATGGCTTGGATTGTTCACACCCCAAAGGCGCGCTTTGCAAGTTTTCGCCGACGTGGGCCGCGCCCGTATCAATCCTTTGTGTTCAAGCGTTCAAAAGGTAATGGAGCGTATTCGGCAAAGGAACCACATCATGGGCTTTGAATTCTTCCCTTTCTTCTTGGCAATGCTGATGTCGCTGTTGGCGCACACGGCAGACGACATGCCAGTGGACGATCAGTCCGGCGACGATTCCGTCGATAACGGCAGCGGGGACAGTTCCGTGGTGGGCAGCAGCGGCGACAGTGTGGTTGTGCAACCATCCGGTGATGGGGTGATTGCGGGCACATCCGGCGCAGACAACATTTTTGACACCGATGGCGACGACGTCATTTCCGCCCAAGCGGGTGACGATACCCTGACCGCAAGTGCCGGTGCTGACGAATTGTTCGCCGGTGCAGGTTTGGATTTTTTGACGGGCGGATCCGGGGACGACACGCTTTATGCCGCATCTGGGGATGATATCCTCAGCTCTGGCGACGGGGACGACGAACTCTATGGCGGTCTTGGCGCGGATTTCTTTGGCGCTGATGCAGGCAACGATTCCCTTTACGGTGAAGCGGGCGACGATTCCCTTGGTGGCGGGGCTGGCGACGACCTGTTGGATGGGGGCCGACAGAACGATGTTCTGATCGGCGATGCCGGAAATGACGTCTTGCAAGGGGCCAGTGGCGACGACCGTCTGTCGGCTGAAGAAGGCGACGATATTGTGCGTACGGGTGACGGCCAAGACACAGCCTTTGGCGGTGACGGCGACGATCTGTTGACCGGCGACGGCACGCAAGAGGCGAAGTTGCTTGACGGTGGCGAAGGCGAAGACACGCTGATTGGCGGCGTGGCCGACGACAATCTCTACGGCGGGGATCGCAACGATGTTTTGCAAGGCGGTGCCGGCAAAGACGCATTGAATGGCGGTGACGGCGATGATGTGCTGTACGCCACCTTCCAATCGGGGGATGCAACCGTTGCCCCCGCCATGGACACCCTGTCCGGCGAAGACGGCGACGACACTTTGGTGTTGAACGGTGTGGAAGCTGGCGCTGCGGCCTTTGGGGGTGACGGGGATGATCTGATCACCAGCGACAGCGCCATCAGTGCAGAAGGCGGACGCGGCGACGATGCGATCGAAGCAACCCAAACCGGGATCGTGGCCCGGGGTGGCGAAGGAAGCGACACCATCATCGGCGGCGCAATGGGTGCCAACGAAATTAACGGCGATGACGGCGACGACCTTCTGTATGGCGGTGCTGGCGATGATACGATTATCGGTGGGGAAGGTCTGGACAGAATTCTGGGCCTAGATGGCAATGATGCCATCAGCACCGCAGATCAAATGGCCGACACGGTTGATGGGGGCCTGGGGGATGACTTGCTGCTGTTCGACGGGTTCGACAGCATCATCGGCGGCGACGGCGCGGATACGTTCCAAGGCTTGCTGGATTTGGAAGAAGACCAAGACGAAAGCACCTTTTCGCGCGTCGATGGGTTTGTCGCCGGAGAAGATGCTTTGATCATTTCGCTCAATGCCGCGGATTTCCCCGAAGACAGCACGCAAGTGCAGGTCATTCCGTCCAGCAATCCGGCAGAATCGCTGTTCTATGTCGGCGACGTGCAGTTGCCCATCGTTGTGGCCTCGGCCGCTGTTTTGACCGACGATGATTTCCAGGTGGTGTTCAGAACGGACACCGCAGGTGGGGACGACGCTGGTGAAGTGCAAAGCGATGAAGGCACAGATGCAGACACCGGGGATGACACCACTGCGGGCGCGGACCAATTCGGTGATCAATCCACGACATCGGATCAGTCACCTGATGGCGATCAAGCTGGTGATGATGGGGCCGGTGATGGGTCAGGCACAGACCAATCGGATGAAACACCGACGCCTTCAACCTGATCCAAGGATCAAGATGTCAGAAATATCTGGCGCAGTCCCATTGGTGAATTGCGCCACCAACACGTCGTTTGCGTAAAGCGACGTGGTGCCGCCTTCGTCCGTTTCAACGGAAAGTGCAGCATCTGAAGTCTCGGCCAAGGTCACCACCAGTGCGTCTTCGCCGGGTTGAAAGTCAGTGATTTGCGGCACGCCGCCGGACGTGGCGTCCAGGTAGATCAGGTCTTGGCCGGACCCGGCGGTAACAACATCAGATCCAGCCGCGATGATCGTATCATCCCCGGCACCGCCGTTCAAAAAATCAACGTCAGCGGGGCTGTTGCTGCCGTCGATGACATCATGTCCCGCGCCGCCGAACAGCACGTCCATGCCTTGATCGGCAATAAGGCTGTCATCGCCGAAGCCCCCGGCCAGTTGGTCGTGCCCGTTGTCCCCCGCCAAAGTGTCGGACCCCATACCGCCTTCCAAAATATCCGCGCCCTGGCCGCCAAACAGTGCGTCAGCCCCAAGCGCGCCTTGCAAGGTGTCGTCACCGCTGGACCCAAACACCCGGTCGTCGCCAGACCCGCCGTGCACCACGTCGTTGCCTTGACCGCCGTCCATGACATCAGCCCCTGCATGGCCATAGGCGATGTCATGTCCGCCCTGGGCGTAGATGTGATCATCGCCGCCACGCCCCCCAAGTTCGTCATGTCCTGCGGTTCCGTCCAACCAGTTGTTGTCATTGGTTCCGGCAACAGATGCGCCGTCTTCGTTCAGGTCGAAGCCTTCGAATTCTGATTCTTCGGTGGTGAAATCGCTTTCGTCAAAAAAGCCGATGGTGCGGTCGCCAAATTCCGCGCCGTCTTCATCTTCGTCTGTATTGGGAACGTCGTCTTCCGTTTCCGGAATGTCTTCGTCGCCCATAAACAGCGCCGACAGCATCACCACAGACACCATACTGAACAAAAGAAGCATTTCAGACCCTCATCACTGGAAGGGTCAAAGATACTGTGTCGGTCCCAAAAGGGTGAGGATAATGTTGTGGCTTGGTTACCAAAGAATTGCGAAACCAGACCGCATTTTCATCACTGTTTATTCACTTTGATTTCTTCCGCGATTTGGGTGGCCCATTCCCCCAGCACCGGAATAAAATCCATCCCGCTTAAGAAATACGCCACGACGGACACCAAAATCGTCGCCCCCATCACGGACCCCAGACCAAACGCCAGACCACGCAGGATTTGATAGAAAATCATGCGAACGATCGTTGCATTGTTCACAAGATAGCTGTGATTGTTCAGGCGTTTCACCTCCTCCAGCAGTTCGGCAAGGGGGGCGTTTTCTTGGGGAAGGTCGCTCATGCGGGGTGGCCCTTTGTGAAGAACGGAAGAAATGTGTCCAATACGGCTTGTGGATTTTCTTCAGGCACGAAATGCCCGGATGGGCAGGTGCTGCCCGTCACATGCCGTGCCCAAGATTTCCAAACATCTGTGGGGTCGCCGCTGCGGGCTGGAAAGCCGTCTTCGGCGCACAGAACGTGAAGCGGTGCGTCGATCTTGCGCTTTGCAGCTGTGTCGCGATCATCCAAGGCACGGTCCAGGGTGGCCCCGGCGCGGTAATCTGCGCACATGGCGTGGCACCGCGCCGGATCAGTCATTTGCGCGCGATAAGACGCGATGGCCCCATCAAACGGGTCCAGGGATTTTGACTGGGTCCAACTTCGCAATGTCCAATCGGCATAGCCTGCAGGGTCCGCCCCGATCATGCGTTCGGGCAGTGGGGCAGGTTGGGCAAGGAACGTCCAGTGGTACGCTTTCATGGCCAAATCCGCTGACCACGCGTTCCAAAATTCTGACGTTGGCACGATTTCTATGATCCCGACTTTGGAAACCCGATCAGGATGATCCAGCGCCAAGCGATAGGTGACCCGCGCGCCACGGTCGTGGCCCAAGAAATGGGCACGGGCCAACCCCAAGGCGTCCATCAGCCCAACGATGTCCTGTGCCATGGTGCGCTTGGCATAGATGATGTTTTCCGCGTCATTGCTTGGCGCGTCTGACCCGCCATAACCGCGCAGGTCCGGCACAATCACATCAAAGGATTTTGCCAATACTGGGGCAACCTTGCGCCAGCACAGGTGGTTTTGCGGATAACCGTGCAACAAGATCAAAGGCGCGCCCTGTCCGGCGCGATGCACGGACAGATTAATGCCGTTGGTGGCCACCATGTGATGCTGGAAGCCCTCAATCATCCCAAAGTTCCGGCTGTTGGTCATAGGCGATGTAGAGCGGGTGCTTGGGGTGGCCCGCTTTGGACAGGCCCAGGTGGAAAATGGGCTTGCCGCTGGCCCGCAAAATGGCTTCTGCCGCTGGCCCGCGGTTCAAGTGTGCACCATGGGTGCCCCAAGCGGCCACAACCGTATCGGCCCAGGCACAACTTTCGGCCAGTGCTGCGTCATTGCCGGGGCCCACCGGGTCCACTGCTGCGCGCATGTTTTTTGGGTCAGTGTCGCGCCAGGCAAAGATATTCGTGACCCGAAACGCCCCGTACCCCAAGGCGCGCGCGCGCCGTTCGCAGCGTTCCACCGTGGGGTCATTTTGCACTTCCGTGGCGGTGGATGGGTTCAGCATCACAAACACGACCCGCCCCTTGGTGGGGTCCCATTCGCGCGTCAAAACATAGCGGTATTTTTCGCAATCCGAATACACTGCCGTGGACGGGGCATCGCCTTTGATATGGGTGCGGGTAATCATCTGCACCACATTGCGGCACAGGGCGGGCCGGTGCAAGGATGCTTACAAATTGAACACCCGCGACGGATGAAATTCCCCACCTTTGAAAACGCCGATCCCCAAGGGTGTGCCGTCGTGGCTGATCCAGACCTGATCGCCGTAATCTGCTTGGGCAAAGCAGATGCCTGGGTTGCCGTTTTTTATCTTTGCGGCCCCTTCGGCGGTGGTGGTGGCGCGGATCATGTCCGTCAGGCCAGCTTCCACGGGCAAAAGATAGGCGTCAATGCCTTCGGATTTGGCGAAGGGTTCAATGGTGTCCAAGGTGACCGCGTCGTCCAATTCAAACGGTCCAGACCAGATGCGCCGCAACGACAAGACATGCCCCAAGCACCCCAACTGCGCCCCCAAATCGCGGGCGATGGACCGCACATACCCGCCTTTGCCGCAGACCATTTCCAAAACCACGGTATCGGGGTCCGGGCGGTCCAGCATGACCAAACTTTCGACGAACAAGGGGCGGGGGTCCAACGTAACATCCGCACCGCCGCGCGCCAGCGCATAGGCGCGCTGACCGTCGACTTTGACGGCCGAATATTTCGGCGGGATTTGCTGAATGTCGCCAATGAAGTTTTGCAAACCGTCCACGATCTGCGTGTCTGTGGGGCGACCGCTGTGGGTCGCGATGATTTCCCCTTCGGCGTCGTCGGTGTTGGTGGACGCCCCAAGGCGCACGGTGAATTCGTATGCTTTGGTGGCATCGGTGATATAGGGCACTGTCTTTGTCGCTTCGCCCAAGGCGACGGCCAAAATTCCAGTGGCGGCGGGATCCAGCGTTCCAGCGTGGCCCGCTTTTTGCGCGTCAAAGGCCCAACGGACTTTGTTCACCACAGCCGTACTGGTGGGGCCTGCCGGTTTGTCGATGATGACCCAGCCCGATACGGGGCGTCCTTTGCGGCGTCTGCCCATGATACATTCCCAGAAAGTCCAACCTGCCCGCTATGACAGCGTGGCGGGGGCGTCAATCCGTGATGGCAACAATTGGACCCATCCGGGCCCCGAAGTCGCGCCGGTTCACCTGGGGCGAAAACAGCCGCGACACGCGTCCATCGAAATAAAGGGCTTGGTTCATCCCCAGCCGGTCTCGAAACAGCCGGGCCAGGGTGTGAAAGTTGACCGGTTCGTTTGAAATCACAAAGGCCACGCGGGTGCCATCATCCGATGTACCCACGCCGTTTCGAATGTTCACGAAGCTGGAGCCATCAATGAAGCGCGGGTGCAATTGCCCGTTGATCACCAACATGGGACCCGACTGCGTGGCGAAGGTGCACTGTGGGGCCTTGGCTTTGAAATCCAAAGTTTCGAACACATCGGCCCGCTGATCGCGCACGCAAAACACACCGTTGGGCAGCATCCCGAAGTTGCCTGGCCCCGCCGATGTGATCACGCGCATGTATTGTGTGCCGTCTTCGACATAGTGCCCCACCGGCGCGCGGTCGTCGTGGTACATCCCGCCGTTCATGGCAAAGATCACGGTGTCTGGCAGGCGCCCAAAGTGCCCATAGGGCGCGCCGTCTGGGTGGGTCAGAAATGTACGAATTTTGTCGCTGCGGGCATCGGCTTCACAGATGGTGAAGGACTTTTGGCCAAAGACTTCGTTTTGGCAGTCAACACCCCAGGCTGGACCGGCCAGAACCGCCAGCAGGGCGCTAACCCTCCAGATCACGCTGAACCTCATCGCGGCTGAACAATTCGCGGGTGTCGTCCATCCGATCAAAGGTTTCGTCAATGCGAAACCGCAGGTCGGGTGTGAATTTCAGGGCGGACTTTCGGCCGATAATGCGCCTGATTTCGCCTTTGTTGCGGGCCAGCGCGTCGATGGCGGCCTTGGGATTGTTGCCCCCCAACGGCATCACATAGGCTGTGGCGATTTTCAGATCAGGGGATGTGACCACCTCTGATATGGTGATCGACATGCGGTTCAGGTCCGGGTCGTGGATATCCCCGCGCGACAGAACCTCGGACAAGGTGCGCCGGATCAGCTCACCCACGCGAAGCTGGCGTTGGGACGGACCATCGCCGTCGTGAAATTTGTTCTTACCCATACCCAGCACATAGGATGCCGCCCCAAACATTTGCAAGTGGCGATGCATTGCGCCAGAAGCACCAAGTGAAGAGGAGAGTGAATATGCCAGACCTTCCAGGCATCGCCATCACTGGGATCAGCGGGCGCATGGGCCAAATGCTGATGAAAACTGTGCAAGACAGCGACGCCGTGCGCTTGGTGGGGGCTGTGGAACGTGCAGGCCACGACTGGGTCGGTCAAGATGTTGGGGTCGCAATGGGGGCCGCCCCGCTTGGCGTGATCGTGACAGACGATCCTGTGGTGGCTTTTGCCCAGGCCCAAGCCGTGATTGATTTCACCAGCCCGCAAGCCACGCTGGGGTTTGCAGACATCGCAGCCCAGGCCCGCGCCGTGCATGTGATCGGCACCACGGGAATGACCGATGAAGAAATCGCCAAGTTGGAACCCGCAAGCCGCCATGCCGTAATTGTGCGGGCCGGGAACATGTCCTTGGGTGTAAACTTGTTGACCCAATTGACCAAAAAGGTCGCTGCGGCCTTGGACGAAGATTTTGATATCGAAGTGATCGAAGCACACCACCACCATAAAGTGGACGCACCATCGGGGACGGCTTTGATGTTGGGGGAGGCTGCCGCTGAAGGGCGCGGCGTGGCCTTGGCTGATGTTCGTGACAGCGGGCGCGATGGCATCACCGGGGCCCGCAAACGCGGCGACATCGGGTTCACGGCCATTCGTGGTGGTGACATTGTGGGCGAACACGATGTGTTGTTTGCCGCAGCAGGGGAACGGATCATTTTGCGCCACGTCGCCACGGACCGCGCCATCTTTGCGCGGGGGGCTTTGAAGGCGGCCCTTTGGGGCATGTCCCAGAAGCCTGGACACTACGACATGCTGGATGTTTTGGGCCTGTGAACGATCCCGCAGTTGTGATCTTTGTTACTGGTTTTGGCGGGCAAACTGACTAAATAACCCGTCACAGGAGGTGCCCCAATGGTACGAGTATTTATGTTCATCACAGCGCTGTGCGTGGCAAGTGCGGCGCAGGCCATGACCCCGGTAAAAGACGAAAGCGCATTTCGCGACTTGGTGGTGGGCAAGACATTGGTTTTGCGACTTTACGGGATAAAACTAAATGTCCGCGGCGACGGCACCATCCGCGGATCGGCCCTGACGCGCGACGTGACGGGCACGTGGTCCTGGATCGATGGATTCTTCTGCCGCGAAATGAAATGGGGCAGCCGGGTCATTCCTTACAACTGCCAGCTTGTGGAATATGACGGTAAGTCCGTGCGCTTCACTGTGGATCAAGGCGCAGGTGACAGCGCTGATTTCGTGTTGCGCTGACCGTCAGAAATCGACCGCGATTCCCTTCTTTTCCCAATCCCCAAACCGAACCGGTTCGGGTCCGTCGCGTCCGCCCAATTCTGGCGGCAGTGACTGGTGTTCGGCCAATTTGCGTCGTTCAGCGGCTTCGGCCAGGGCGCGTTTTGCGGCTTCGGGCAGGTCTGATTTGTTGTCATCGCTCATAACCCTGTTATAGGCACGATCATTCCACACGCCAAGGAGGCGCACTTGGCGAAATCGCACAAATCCCCGGTAAACCCTGTTCGGCAAGAAGCTTGGCGGCTGTTGGACGGCGTAGTCATTGGCCAGACCGTTTTGCCGGACCTTCTGTCCATGCCACAGCATCAGAAGCTGGACCCCAGCGAACGCGCCGCTGCGCAACGTCTGGCGACCGCCACCTTGCGCTTTGCAGACCGTGCGGATTGGGCGCTGAAGCCGTTCTTGAAAAAGCTGCCCCACGACACGATCCGAAACTTGTTGCGCCTTGGTGTGGTGGAAGTGTGCGGCGAAGGTGCCGCGGCCCACGGCGTAGTGCATGATTTGGTGGCCTTGGCAGGGCGGTCGAACCGCACAGCGGGCCACAAGGGCATGGTGAACGCAGTGTTGCGCCGCGCAATCGAAAAGCTGGAAGGGAACTGGGACAAAGCCCCCATCCCAAAAATGCAAAAGTGGCTGCGCAAACCCCTGGCCGATGCTTATGGCAATTCCGTCTTGCAGGGGATCGAACGCGCCCACAGTAAAGGGCCTGCCTTGGACCTGACAGTTAAGGGCGATGCGTCGCAATGGGCCGAAACCTTGGGCGGGGTGGCTTTGGCCAGTGGCTCGGTGCGCTTGTCGTCCGGCGGGCGGGTGACCGGTTTGCCGGGGTTCGACGATGGCCAGTGGTGGGTGCAAGACGCTGCGTCGGCCATGCCTTTGGCCAGCTTGGCCGTCACACCCGGAACAACAGCGCTGGATCTGTGTGCCGCGCCCGGTGGCAAAGCCATGCAGTTGGCCCAGGCGGGGGCACATGTCACTGCTGTGGATGTTTCAGAACCCCGTATGGCGCGCGTGCAGCAGAATTTGGACCGGGTGGGCTTGTCCGCCAAGACGGTGATATCGGACGCCCTTGCGGTTCAGGACGGCCCGTTTGATGTTGTGGTGCTGGACGCGCCGTGTTCGGCCACGGGAACGATCCGCCGCCACCCGGATTTGCCCTTTGCCCGCGACGGCGCAGAGATTGGATTTTTGATTGAACAACAGGTCGCATTCCTGGACCACGCAGCGACGCTGGTGCGACCGGGCGGCACTTTGGTGTTTTGCACCTGTTCACTTTTGCCTGACGAAGGCGAAGTCCAAATTTCAGAATTTTTGACCCGCCACCCAGAATTTTCTGCCGTGCCCCCCAAAGCGGATTGGATCGAAGAAAGCTGGCGGTCTGACGAAGGCGGCGTGCGTCTGCGGCCAGACTTTTGGGCCGATGCGGGCGGCATGGACGGGTTTTATTTCGCACATTTGATCAAAGCGATGCCCTAAAGACGGGTGACACGTCGGGGCAGCGTTTCTATCGTGTCCGCAGTTAGATGTTGTTTGGGGACCTTTATGCCGCTGCCGTTGCCCATTGCGCGCCCGAACATGACTGCCGCTGTTATGATGCGGGTGCGGTTGCTGCGCGCGCGCATGGCCGCCAAACCCGTATCCTTTGCCACCGTGCCGGAACCCAGAACCGTGGGCGATTTTGAACGTGGCAAGGCCCTGTGTGCCGGGCGATACGTGACCACAGGGTTTGAACACAGATTTGAGAGTGGTTCCATTTGGGACATGCCGGGGGTGCCCTTGGCGGCCCAAGTGGATTTGCACAGCTTTTCTTGGCTGGATGATTTGGTGGCCTTTGGCGATCTTCAAGCCTGCAATTTGGCCCGCGCTTGGCAAGATGAATGGATGCGCAGGTACAGCCGCGCGGATGTTTTGGCCTGGCAACCCGACACCGCCGGATATCGCGTTTTGCGGTGGATCAATCATTCCGGTTTTACCGATGACACCGGCGCACATCCCGCCCATGCGATCGGGCTTCACATCGCGTATCTGCGTCAATTCTGGTCAAAGGCTGGCCCGGGTCTGGGACGCGCCATCGCCTTGACGGGGCTGATCTGCGCCGAACTGTCCACCGGCAAAGCGGCCGATGCTTTGGCCCCTGCGTTTCAACACCTGAACGACGCGCTTGAACAGGTGGTGGGGCCAGACGGCACGGCCCCGTCGCGCAACCCGGCAGAGCTGTTGGAAGTTTTGACACTGTTGGCGTGGGTGTTTCGGGCCTGCGATGATTTGGGGGCGATCCCGCCCGAAGACCTGTGCGAACGGGCCGAAACCATCGGACCGGTTTTGCGGGCGTTGCGCCACGGCGATGGGTCGCTTGGGCGGTTTCACGGGGGTGTGCGGGGCGAAAAGGGCCAACTGGATGCGGCCTTGGCGTTTGCCGGGGTGCGGGCGGAAACCCCGCTGGAAGATACCATGGGCTTTGCCCGGCTGACGTCTGGTGCATCCACCATCCTGCTAGACGCAGCTGCACCGCCCACAGGGACAAGCGCTGTCTTGGCCCATGCGTCCACCGGGGCCATCGAGATGAATTACAGATCGTGCCCAATCTTTGTGTCGTGTGGGTCAGCGGCTGGCTTTGATCCTGACCATGAACTGACCGCCCGATCCAGTGCGGCCCATTCCACGCTGATCTTGGAAGGGCAAAATTCATCCCAGTTTGCACAGGTCACCCGGCAAGGCACAGGGATCGCCCGCGCGCCCGGCGATGTCCCCTTCAAGCGGACCCGTGCCATTGATGGGATGCGCGTGCAGGTGGGGCACGACGGATATTTGGCCGACTTTGGCGTGATGCATGCACGGACGTTGGATTTGACGACCAGCGGTACTGGTCTGGCCGGGGAAGATATGCTTGTGGCCCAAACGCCCGAAGAAGAAGCGCGGTTTGAAGCGGCCCGCGCACGGTTGCAGCGCGACCTGTCAGCGGCCATTCGGTTTCACGTGCACCCAGATATCGAACCACAGTTGAATCCGGCTGATGCCACCGTAACCCTGTTTTTGCCCAATGGAACACAATGGCGTTTTGCCCACGACGGCACAGCGCTGTTGTCGCTGGAACCGGGCTTTTACTTTCAGCAGTATTTGCCGGCGCCCCGCCCGACCCAGCAAATTGTTTTGTCCTTTGGGGCCGCGAAACCGATATCCCGGGTGCGGTGGTCCCTGGTAAAATCTGACGCAGCATCGTAGATGGCCGCCAAGTCATCACAAGGGAAGACTATGACCGATTTGATCCCCCTGCGCCGGGCCCTGATTTCTGTTTCTGACAAAACCGGGCTGGTGGATTTGGCCACGGCCTTGGCTGCCCGCGGGGTGGCGCTTGTGTCCACCGGCGGCACCGCCAAGGCTTTGCGCGATGCGGGGCTGTCGGTGGAAGACGTGTCAGACATCACTGGCTTTCCAGAAATGATGGACGGGCGGGTCAAAACCCTGCACCCAGGCGTGCACGGCGGTTTGCTGGCCTTGCGCGATGCGGACGATCACGTGGCATCCATGCAGGCGCATGATATCCAGCCCATCGATCTGTTGATTGTGAACTTGTACCCCTTTGAAGCAACGGTGGCAGCGGGGGCGGCACCGGACGTTGTAATCGAAAACATCGACATCGGCGGGCCCGCCATGGTGCGGTCTGCGGCGAAAAACCATCGCTTTGTTACCATCGTGACTGACACTGAAGATTATGACGCGTTGCTGGATCAACTTGCGGCAAACGATGGGGCCACGACCCTGGCATTCCGCACGTCCCTGGCGCTGACAGCCTTTTCGCGCACAGCGGCCTATGACGCGGCGGTGTCGGGTTGGATGGCAGAAAACTTGGGCGAAGTGCCCCGTCGCCGGTCCTTTGCGGGCAAATTGGTGCAGACCTTGCGATACGGCGAAAACCCCCACCAAACGGCGGCCTTTTACAGCGACGGCAGCGCGCGGCCCAGCATCGCAACAGCACAGCAACTGCAGGGCAAAGAGCTGTCTTACAACAACATCAACGACACGGATGCGGCGTTTGAATTGGTGGCAGAATTTGACCCGGCAGACGGACCGGCTTGTGCCATTATCAAACACGCCAATCCGTGCGGCGTGGCGCGCGGGGACAGCTTGCAAGCTGCCTATGACGCGGCGTTCAATTGTGATCGCACCAGCGCATTCGGCGGCATCATTGCATTTAACCAGCCGTTGGATGGGCCCACTGCAGAAGAGATCAGCCAAATCTTCACCGAAGTGGTGATTGCACCTGGGGCAGACGCCCAGGCCCGCGCGGTGTTCGCGAAAAAGAAAAACCTGCGCTTGTTGGTAACGGACGGCCTGCCTGATGTGACCGATCCAAGTTTAACGGCGCGCCAAGTGTCTGGCGGGCTGTTGGTGCAAGACCGCGATGTCGGGCGCATCGGTTTGGGGGACCTGAAGACCGTCACCAAACGCGCCCCCACGCAGGCGGAACTGGAGGATATGTTGTTTGCCTGGACCGTCGCAAAACACGTGAAATCCAACGCCATTGTTTATGCCAAAAACAAAGCAACCGTCGGCATCGGCGCCGGACAAATGAGCCGCGTTGACAGCACAAGGATCGCCGCGCGCAAAGCGCAGGACATGGCGGACGTTCTGGGCTTGGACGCCCCCACAACCCATGGGTCTGTTGTGGCATCGGACGCGTTCTTTCCTTTCGCGGACGGTTTGATCACCGCAGCCGAAGCCGGGGCCACCGCCTTGATCCAGCCCGGCGGGTCCATGCGCGACGACGAAGTGATTGCCGCAGCAGATGAATTGGGGTTGGCCATGGTCTTTACCGGCATGCGTCATTTTCGGCACTGACATGCGTGTTTCCTTGATCCTGACAGCCATTTTGGCCTTCGCTGCTGACCAACTGTCGAAGTGGTATGTGGCTGTGTACCTTGACCTGAAAACCCAACGGGTGATGGAGGTTTGGCCAGGATTCATCACCTTCATCAAAGGCGAAAACGACGGGATCAATTTTGGCCTGTTCGCCAATGACAGCCCCTGGACACGTTGGGTCCTGATCGGTTTGGCCTTGGCGATTTGCGCGTTCTTGGTGGTTTGGGTGCGCAAAGACCCGCGCCGGATCGCCCACATCTTTGTGGGCTTGGTGGTGGGGGGTGCCATGGGCAATGTGGCAGACCGCGTGATGTTGGGCCATGTGGTGGATTTCCTGAATGTGACGTGCTGCGGGATCGTGAATCCGTTTGTCTTCAACATCGCTGATGTTGCCGTGTTTGCAGGGGCAATCGGCCTGATTGTCTTTGTCGGTGACAGAAAGACGTGACCTTCGCGATTGGCCAGGGTAAACATCCATCAAGAAGTGCGGGGGCGCGATATGACCGGTAAAATCATCCTTGCCATTGCAGCATGCATTGCGCTGTCTGCTTGCGCGTCGCGTGGTGGTCTGCACGACTTTCGCCTGAAACCGGGCGAAGGCCCCGATGAATTCAAAGTCACCACCCAAAAACCGCTGGAACAACCCGCCGATTACACGGCACTGCCCCCACCGGGCGGCGGCACGAACCGGGCTGATCTGAACCCCAACGCCCAAGCGGCTGAAGCCCTGGGTGGCACGTTGCGATCGCCAGGCATTCCGTCTGCGGATGGGGCATTGGTGCGGCACACTGGACGGTATGGGCGCGAAGAAAATATTCGCGCAACGCTGGATACGGAAGACGAACAATACCGCAAACGTCGTGGGGCCTTTCGCGTGTTGGGACGTGGTGATCGGTACTATTCCGTCTATGCGGGCCAAGCCTTGGATGCCCGGGCGGAACAGGACCGGTTCCGCAATCGCGGCGTGACGGTGCCATCGGCCCCGCCGCAATAACCCACTGCAATAAATTCCAGTCACTTTCCCGCGTAGGGCCTTGAAGGCTGTTCCCCCTGCCGTAGGTTGATACCCAACGGATGGAGGACCCATGTTCAGAAAATTCTGGATTGTCGCGCTGTGCCTTGCGGGCAGCGCAGTGTTTGGCAAAGAAACTGTCACCAATTTCACCTTGGATAATGGCATGGACGTGGTGGTGGTGGAAGACCATCGCGCGCCCGTGGTGGTGCACACGTTGTGGTACCGTGTGGGCAGCGCGGATGAAGTCGCCGGGAAATCTGGGATCGCCCACTTCTTGGAACACTTGATGTTCAAAGCGACGGATACCCTGGCTTCGGGCGAACTGTCGGACACGGTGGCGGCCAATGGTGGGTCAGACAACGCCTTCACCAGCTATGACTACACCGCTTACTACCAGCGGGTCGCGGCGGATCGTCTTGGATTGATGATGCAGATGGAAGCAAGTCGAATGACCGGCTTGCAACTGCAGCCATCGGACATCGTGTCTGAACGCAATGTGGTGATCGAAGAACGCAATCAACGGACGGAAAATGACCCTGGTGCGCTGTTTCGTGAACAGTTGCGCGCGTCCCAATATATGAACCACCGCTATGGCGTTCCCATCATTGGCTGGATGCACGAAATTGAAGAGTTGAACATGGACGACGCAATGGCATTTTACCGCCAGTATTATGCCCCCAACAACGCGATTTTGGTGGTGGCTGGTGATGTGGAACCGGACGCGGTGCGTGCATTGGCGCAACAGCATTACGGCGCGATCCCGGCCAATCCCGATCTGAAGCCCCGCGACCGCACCCAAGAACCCCCGCAGTTGTCGCCGCGTCGCTTGACGTTTGAAGACCCGCGGGTGGCACAACCCTATGTCACGCGGTCCTATCTTGCGCCGGAACGCGACAGTGGGGATCAGGACACTGCTGCGGCGCTGGTGTATCTGGCGGAAATTTTGGGCGGGTCGCCGGCCACATCCGTGCTGGGGGCCAAGCTGCAATTCGATGAAACCGTGGCGATTTACACGGGTGCCAGTTACGGGGCCACGTCGCTGGACGACACTGGGTTCAACTTGGTCATCGTTCCCGCCGAAGGCGTGTCGTTGCAAGATGCGGAAGATGCCATGGACCGCGTCATCGCAGAATTTATGGAAACCGGGCCAGACCCCGCCACGTTCGACCGCATCAAGATGCAATTGCGGGCCAGCCAGATTTACAGCCAAGACAATGTGGAAAGCATCGGCCAGCGGTACGGGCGGGCTTTGACCCAAGGCTTGACCGTGGAAGATGTCCAAGCGTGGCCAGACATTTTGCAAGCTGTGACCGCAGACGATGTTATGGCCGCGGCCAAACTGGTGTTTGATGAAAAAAAGTCTGTCACAGGCTGGCTGATGACCGAAGGGGGTAACCAATGATCCGCTTTTTCCTGATCGCCTGGATGTTGGTTTTGACCACCACCGCCCGGGCCGAAGTCACAATTCAAGAAGTCACCAGCCCCGGGGGCATCAAAGCTTGGCTGGTGGAAGAACCGTCCATTCCCTTTGTCGCGCTGGAGATTGCGTTCAAAGGCGGTGCGGCGCTGGATCCAGCGGACAAGCAAGGGGCGTCTTACCTGATGACTGGCTTGATCGAAGAAGGTGCCGGTGATCTGGACGCGCGGGCGTTTGCCAAGCGCCAAGAAGAATTGGCGGCGTCCTTCGGGTTTGATGTCTTTGACGAAACCATGACCATTTCGGCGCGGTTCTTGACGGAAAACCAAGACCAGGCCTTGGACCTGTTGCGGACAGCCCTTATCGACCCGCGCTTTGACCAAGACGCGCTGGATCGGGTGCGGGCGCAAATCCTGTCGATCATCGCATCGGACGCCAAGGACCCGGGCAGCATCGCAAGCCGGACGTTTGACGAAATGGCTTACGGCACGCATCCCTATGCTGCCACGTTGGAAGGCACGCCAGAAACGGTCGCAGCGCTGACGCGCGAAGACATGTTCGCTGCCCATCAGCGCCTTTTGGTGAAGGAAAATCTGTTTGTGGGGGTTGTGGGGGATATTTCTGCCGCTGAACTTGGGCCCATGCTGGATCGGCTTTTGGGGGATCTGCCCCAGGGGG
Source organism: Planktomarina sp. (assembly GCA_020629235.1). Lineage (GTDB taxonomy): Bacteria > Pseudomonadota > Alphaproteobacteria > Rhodobacterales > Rhodobacteraceae > Planktomarina. The sequence goes on along the minus strand of JAHDDS010000006.1, from coordinate 47,110 downwards.
CTGAAGGAACGGTTCCCCCCGTCAAGATGGCTTTGGAAGGGGGCGTCACGATCGTGGACCTGCCGACCCCGCAATCCGTGGCGCTGTTTGGGCACCGCGGGATTGATCGGGATGACCCAGACTTTTTCCCGGCCTTTTTGTTGAACAGCATTCTGGGCGGGCGGGGTTTGGAAAGTCGACTGACCCGCGAAGTCCGTGAAAAGCGCGGTCTGACCTATGGCATCGGGACCTATCTTATCAGCAAAGAAGAAGCGAACCTGGTGTTGGGTCAAGTGGCCAGCGCCAATGATCGCATTGCCCAGGCCATTGATTTGGTGAAAGTGGAATGGGCCAAAATGGCCAAAGACGGTGTCACCGCCGAAGAACTGGCGGCTGCAAAACTGTATCTGACAGGGGCCTATCCCCTGCGGTTTGATGGCAATGCCACGATTGCGGGCATTCTGGTGGGCATGCAGCGCCAGGGGCTGCCCATTGATTACATCCCGTCGCGGAATGACAAGGTGAATGCCGTCACGCTGGAAGACGTGAACCGCGTCGCGGCCTATCTGCTTCAGCCAGACAACCTGCATTTTGTCGTGGTGGGGCAGCCAGAAGGGCTGAACTGACAGTGGAAGAATCGGCGGCGGGCGTGCTATCACTTGTGGCATGGCCCGCCCTGACCCCAATATAAGCGATTTTCGCCCCGTTATCCGACAGCTGGATGAAACCGCCATCAACCGTATCGCAGCCGGTGAGGTGGTGGAACGTCCCGCATCTGCTGTGAAAGAACTGGTGGAAAACGCCGTGGACGCTGGCGCAACCCGCATCGATATTGATATCGCGGAAGGCGGCAAAACCTTGATCCGTGTGGCGGACAACGGCTGCGGCATTGCCGATCAAGACTTAACCCTGGCCCTGTCGCGCCATGCCACCAGCAAGATCGACGGGTCCGATCTTTTGAACATCCAAAGCTTTGGCTTCCGGGGGGAAGCTTTGGCCTCTCTCGCTGCGGTGGGGCGTTTGACCTTGTCCAGCCGGGTTGCTGGGGCAGATGGCGCTGAAATAACTGTGGAAGGCGGGCGGTTTGGGCCAGTTGGTCCAGCGGCTTTGCAACCTGGCACGCGGGTCAGCGTCGCCAATCTGTTTTACGCCACACCCGCCCGGCTGAAATTTTTGCGGTCTGACCGGGCTGAAACCCAAGCGATTTCTGATGTGGTGAAACGCCTGGCCATGGCAGAACCATCCGTCGCCTTCACGCTGCGCGACACGGGCACCGGTCGCACATTGTTCCAGGTTCACGCCGAACAGGGCGATTTGTTCACAGCGCTGCGCGGGCGTTTGGGCCAGATCATGGGCCGGGACTTTGTGGACAATGCCGTTGCAGTTGACGCGGATCGCGATGGCCTGCGCTTGACGGGGTTTGCGGGGCTTCCCACCTATTCCCGGGGGGCGGCTGTGGCGCAATATGTGTTTGTGAACGGGCGTCCGGTGAAAGACAAACTTCTGCTGGGCGCGTTGCGGGGGGCCTATGCCGATTTCTTGTCGCGCGACCGCCACCCCGCCGTGGCGGTGTTCATCGATTGCGATCCCGAACGGGTGGATGTGAACGTGCACCCCGCAAAGGCCGAAGTGCGGTTTCGGGAACCCGGCCTGGTGCGGGGTTTGGTGGTCAGCGGTGTGCGCCATGCCTTGGCGGGTGCGGGTCATCGTGCATCCACCACGGTTTCAGATGCGGCCTTGGGGGCCTTTCAAGCCCCAACGGGTCCGCGTGTATATCAGATGGATCGCACACCGCAGGGCCCGATGCGAATGGCGGAACCGCAAGCCCGCTTTGACCACGCCCCCTCCGCGCGGATGGAACCGGTGGCAGAGGACGCGGCCCCGCCGCAGGGTCCCTTGGGGGCGGCCCGGGCACAGCTGCACGAAAATTATATCCTGGCCCAGTCTGAAAACGGGCTGGTGATTGTGGATGCCCATGCAGCCCACGAACGCCTGGTGTATGAAAAACTGAAAGCGCAGATGGCTGTAAACGGTGTTGCGTCCCAGGCTTTGCTGGTGCCTGAAATCGTCAATCTTTCTGACAGCGACGCTGCAGCCTTGCTGTCGCAGTCCGACGCTTTGGCCCAGTTCGGGTTGACGATAGAACCCTTCGGCGAAGGGGCCGTGGCCGTGCAAACCACCCCAGCGATTTTGGGGCATTTTGACGTGCAGGCGATGATCTTGGACATCGTCGACGAACTGTCAGACAGCGGCACCACGGCCAACGTGCAAGGCAAGATTGATGCCATCCTCAGCCGGGTGGCGTGCCATGGATCTGTGCGCACGGGTCGCCGGATGACCGCCGATGAAATGAACGCCCTTTTGCGTGACATGGAAGCCACGCCGCATTCCGGCCAATGCAACCATGGGCGTCCGACCTATGTCAGCTTGGCGATGGCTGACATCGAAAAATTGTTCGGGCGCAGCTGATGGAGTTGACCCCCGACCTGATCAAAATTTTCGTCTATGTCGCTGCGGCGGTGGCGGCTTTGGTGGTGATCTTGCTGATCGTTGCCGTCCGTGCTGCAGGCCGTTCTGCAAATATGGCGGCCCCTTTGGCGCAGCAGATGACGTTTCTGGACCAACGGGTGCAATCCATCGGTGACGGCCAGCAACAACTGGCAGGCGGACTGACCCACGTGGCCGAAGCCCAGGCCGCCCAACAGACCAATATGATCCAACTGATGGAAACCCGTTTGGCCGCGGTTCAACAACAGATGAATGCCAATCTGCACACCAGTTCCAAGGCCACTGCGAAGTCTTTGGGCGAATTGCAGCAGCGGTTGGTGACCATCGACAAAGCCCAGGACAATATTCAAAAGCTGTCGGGCGATGTGCTGTCGCTGCAAGACATTCTGTCCAACAAGCAGACGCGTGGGGCGTTCGGGGAAATTCAGCTGCAAGACATCGTGTCCAAGGCGCTGCCGGCGGATGCCTATGCCTGGCAGGCGACGCTGTCGAATGGCAAGCGGGCGGACTGTTTGATCCATCTGCCCAACCCGCCCGGGCCCATCGCCATCGACAGCAAATTCCCCTTGGAAGCCTACGAAGCCCTGCGCAACGCCACCAATGATTGGGAGGTGAACGAGGCAGCCAAATTCATGCGCGCGTCAGTTAAAAAACACATCGCGGATATCGCAGCCAAATACATCATCGACGGCGAAACCGCCGATGGCGCGCTGATGTTCTTGCCGTCCGAAGCGGTGTACGCAGAATTGCACGCCAACTTCCCAGAATTGGTGCGCGAAGGGTTCAATGCCCGCGTCTGGATCGTGTCCCCCACAACTTGCATGGCCACTTTGAACACGATGCGGGCGATCCTGAAAGACGCCCGTATGCGCGAACAAGCGGGGGCCATTCGCAAGGCTTTGGGCCAATTGCACCGCGATGTGGAATTGGTGGTGGAACGGGTGGACAAACTGAACACGCATTTCGGCCAAGCACGCAAAGACATCGAAGGCATCACCGTGGCTGCAGAACGCGCAGGCAAACGTGCCCACAAGCTGGACAATTTTGATTTTGAAGAATTGGAACGGCAAGCTGAAAATGTTGTCAGTCTGAAAGGACCCGCTGAATGAGCAGCCCTGAAGAACGCATGATGGAAAACCTGTACTGGTGGGGCGTGCCCACCCTGTTTCGGTGCCCCCATGACCCGGACCCGGCCCATGCAGACATCGCTTTGGTGGGGGTGCCGCATTCCAGCGGGAATGGCACGACCGAACGGGACCAGCACCTGGGCCCACGGGCCGTGCGCAATGTGTCTGCCACAGCGCGGCGGGTACACATGGAATTTGGTTTTGACCCTTGGGTGACAGCAAACATCAATGACCTGGGCGATGTGCCGCTGCCAGAACTGAATGACAACGAAGCGTCGATCCAGCGCATCACTGACTTTTATGCCAAGGTGGACGCGGCCGGTGCACGGCCTGTGTCGATCGGGGGGGACCACTCCATCACAGGGGGCATCGTTCAGGCGTTGGGGGGCGGAAATCTGGCAGGGGGTGAACCCGTGTGTTTCTTGCACTTGGACGCCCACACCGATGTTTTCACCAAAGTACCGCACTTTCTGGGGGCCAAGAAATCAGCGGCCCACTGGGGCGCGTATCTTGTGGATCAGGGCCAGGTGGATCCGCATCATTCCGTGCAGATCGGCATTCGCGGCAACCCGCGCACCATGGATTGGCTGCAACCGTCCTATGACTATGGGTATGACGTGATCACGATGAAAGACTATCGCCATATGGGTCTGCAACAGGCGATTGCGCGGATAAAAGAACGGCTGGCGGGTAAGCCTGTCTATATCACCTTCGATCTTGATTGCCTGGATCCTGTCGTGGCCCCAGGCGTGTCCAATATGGAGCCGGGCGAACAGGGCTTTCAAGTGGACGAAGCGCTGGCCCTGGTGCGGGCCACGCGCGGGATGAACATCGTGGGGGGCGACGTCGTGTGCTTGATGCCCACGCGCGACCACAACAACATGATCACCGCCCGCGTGGCGGCAGCCGTCATGTTTGAAATGGTCAGCCTGATGGCCGACGCCAAACGGGGTTAAATCCGCAAGAACGACTGCGCCAAACGGGGCACCAGGCTGTTGAATTTCAACGGCGCGTCAGTGGCTGCCAAGCAGATGCAATCTTCGCCGACTTCAGCGACCGGCATGTGTTCCACATCTTCGTTCGCCACTTCCAGATCGCCACGCCCGAACCGGTCTGCTTCATCGCGAAATGCGCCTTGCAACACCAGCGTCAATTCGGTGCCGCGATGTCCGTGATCTGGTACAGCGGCCCCGGCGGGAATGCGCAGCAGGCGCACCTTGGCGTCTTTGCTGGTCTTCAGAATGGCTTGTTGCACCCCAAGTCCTGCGGATTTCCAACGGATCGCGTCAATATCGCCGCCAACATATTCTTGAAGCGGGGATGGCAAAACGCCATCGCTGATCCTGGGATGTTGCACTGGCGTGGTGTTTTGGTCAGCAATCAACGCCAGGGTTTTGGCATAGGCATCGTCGCCCACCACCGCGTCTGGGCTTTCATCCAAAAGCGCGCCGCCCACGGCGTCTTGGGCGTCCAAGGCCGCGCGGCATGTGTCGCACAGCGAAATATGGGTCGCCACAACCAGATTAAACGCCTCGGGCAGGGTGCCTGCGGAATAGGCGATCAGCAACTCTTCCGAGAGGTGATGATTTATCTGTGTCATCGGTTCACTTCATCCTGTGGCGCAAGCGATCAAGCGCCAATCTAAGTCGAGATTTGATCGTGCCCAGGGGCAGGCCTGTTTGTGCCGCGATTTCGCTGTGGCTTAGGTCCCCGTAATAGGCTTGTTCTATCAACTCTCTTTGTTTCTGTGGCAGCTCGGCCATGGCCTGAGCCAACTTCCTCGTTTCTTGTGCCAAGGCCAAAACGTCTGTTTGGTCAGGCTCTGCTTCGGGGCCCCAGGGAAGATCCTCGGGCTCGGGGCGGTTTTGCTTACGCAGCGCGTCGATTTTTCTGTTCCGCGCGATCGTAAAAATCCACGTGGCCGGGCTGGCCCGGCTTGGGTCAAAGAGGTGTGCTTTTTGCCAAACAGCCGCCAAAGCTTCCTGCATGGCTTCTTCGGCAAGCGTGTCTGACGCACCTGACTTCATCAAGAAAGACTTCACCCGCGGTGCAAAGTGCTGAAACACTTCAGCAAATGCAGCTTGATCGCGGTGGTCCCTGATCTTTTGCAGATGTTGGACCCATTCGCCGCGGGGTGGCGTTCGTGATGCAGTCAATTGGGTCACCTCAATTGGTCGCCCAACGGGTTGGACGTGAGGTGAGTATGCCTCCTTTAATGGTGTGACGCCAGTATCGAGTAGCGCCGTTGCGTTTCCCTTCATGCACAGTATACGCGGGCATTCAGAAAAGAGATCAAACTTTTTTCCCAAAAAAAAGAAACTAATCCGGCGCGACCTTCGTGACGTAGTTAGAACAGTACTTAACAGGGGCGCACTTAATGCCATTTGAAATTGCAGGGGCCGGATCCAAACGCGTGGCCGTGATCGGCGGGGGCATATCGGGTTTGGGCGCAGCCTATCAATTACGCGGGCACCACAGTGTGGTTCTGTTTGAAGCCGAAGGTCGATTGGGGGGGCACGCGCGCACCGTCATGGCAGGCAAGAACGGTGATCTGCCCGTCGACACAGGGTTTTTGGTGTTCAATCATGTGAACTATCCCAAAATGACCAAACTGTTTGATGACCTGGGCGTTCCCACCATCCACTCAGACATGAGCTTTGGTGTTTCTATCGACGGGGGGTGGTTGGAATACGGCCTTATGGGGGCCAGCCGCATCCTGGCGCAAAAGCGCAATGTGTTTCGGCCGAAGTTTCTGAAAATGATGCGCGACATTTTGCGGTTCAACAACACCGCTGAACAGGTGGCCAAAGGGTCAGATATGACCATTGGTCAGTTGATCGACCACATGAATTTGGGCGATTGGTTTCGCGACTACTATCTGACGCCATTCACAGGCGCGATTTGGTCCACGCCGGTGGACAAGATTTTGGATTTTCCCGCCCACGCAATGATCGAATTCATGAAGAACCATGCGATCTTGAATGCATCGGGCCAGCACCAGTGGTGGACCGTGAAGGGCGGGTCACGGGAATATGTGACGCGCTTGGCCGCTGCCTTGGAAACAGCCGGCGTCGAAATCCGCACCGGCACACCCGTGGATGCCGTGCGCCGAATCCCAGGCGGCGTGGAAATTCAAACAAAAGCCGGGGATTGGGAAGTCTTTGACGAGGTTATTTTTGCCTCCCATTCCGACCAAACGCTGGCCATGTTGAAAGACGCCAGCCCCCGCGAACGCGCGTCGCTGTCCAAGGTCAAGTACCAACCCAACGATATGGTCCTGCACGGGGACACGCGCATGATGCCCAACCGCCGCGCGGCCTGGGCCAGTTGGATTTACAGCGAAGACCAAGACAAGACGTCAGATCGCATCGACCTGACCTATTGGATCAACAACCTGCAATCATTGCCCGACGATGACCCATGTTTTGTCACGCTGAATTCGCAACGGGATATCGACCCGGCCAAAATCTATGACCAATGCACTTTCCACCATCCGGTGTTCGACCACGGGGCATTGGAAGCGCAGCAGGAAATCGCAGCCTGGAATGGCACCAACAACACTTGGTTCTGCGGGGCATGGATGCGCAATGGGTTCCACGAAGACGGGCTGGCCACCGGTATGGAAGCTGCCGATGCGCTGATTGCGCGGTCCACTGCCATGGCTGTCGCTGCCGAATGAAGGGGATTGACCATATCCAAGGTCACACCTTCCATGGTCGCAAAGGGGCGGTGGAAAACGCGTTTCGGTATTCCATCGACTATGTCCTGTGTGACCCAACCCAAGTGTCGTCCGCGCCTGGGCTGTTTTCCAAAGACCGCTTCAATGTGATGGGGCTGATGGATGCCGATCACGGCGGTGCGCCGGGTCAAGGCCGTGGCGTCGATTGGGCGCTGGATGTGCTGCGCGAAAACGATCTGCCCGGGGCGGATAACATTCAGCTTTTGGCCCAGCCCCGGTTTTGGGGCCATGTGTTTAACCCGGTCAGTTTTTGGTTGTGTCACGACCGCCAAGACCAACTGCGCGTCGTGATCGCGGAAGTGACAAACACCTTTGGGCAGCGTCATTCATATCTGTGCCACCGTGACGATCTGGGGCCGATCACACCGCGCGATGAAATCGAAGCCACCAAGATTTTCTATGTCTCGCCGTTTCAAAGGATTGAAGGCGGCTATACCTTTCGGTTCGACATCACGGCAGACCGCATTGGCATTTGGATTGACTATACCAACGGCAACCAAGGCTTGATCGCAACGCTGGTGGGCAAACGAACGCGCCTGACCAACCGGTCGATCCTGTGGTCGGCGCTGCGCCGCCCGTTTGGATCCCGCCGGGTGCAGGCGTTGATCCACTGGCAAGCGTTGAAGCTGTGGTGGAAGGGGGCGAAATATCTGGTGCGCCCCGCGCCGCCGGTGGATGAGGTCAGCCGTTGAACGCATTGGGCCGGGACAACCTGGGGGCATTTGCGTTGTTTGGGGCAGCACTGGCTGCGGCCGGGTTACCCATCTATATCTATGCACCGCCGTACTATGCCGAAAACCATGGCGTCAGCCTGACGGCCATTGCAGCGGTGTTGTTTTGGCTGCGCCTGTTTGACGCCGTGCAAGACCCGCTGTTTGGCTGGGTGTCGGAACGGCTGGGGCATCGTCGTCGGCCCGCGATTTGGGCAGCTGCCATTGTGATGGCACTGTCGATGATCGGTCTTTTTGGAATAACCCCGCCGTTTGCACCACTGGCTTGGTTCGCCATTACGCTGCTTGGGTTGTTTTCGTCCTTCAGTTTTTTGACCATCAACTTTTACGCCCAAGGGGTTTTGAAGGCCAAAACTGTGCGGGGCGCGCATTTCGGCGTGGCAGCCTGGCGCGAAACAGGGGCCTTGCTGGGGGTCTGTATTGCCGCGGTGACCCCGGCGATTTTGGCCTTGGTCGTCGGGCAGCCCTATGCTGCCTTTGCTTTTGGCTTTGCCGCGGTGGTGGGCCTGGCCGCGCTGGCCATGTCGCGCGAATGGTCCGGCGCGGTGGAAGTGCAATCGACCCCCATCACCCTGCTGCTGAAAGACAAAATCACAAGGCGCCTGTTGTTATTGGCCCTGGTGAATGCCACCCCTGTTGCTGTGTCGTCCACCATGTTCTTGTTCTTTGTGATCCACCGCCTGGAAGCGCCCGGCTGGGAAGGACCGCTGTTGGTGCTGTTTTTCTTGTCGGGTGCATTAAGTGCGCCGATGTGGGGCAGATTGGCTGACCGCTTCGGGGGTCGTCGTGTGCTGTTGGTGGCCATGGTTTTGGCCATGGTCAGCTTTGCGTTTACCTTGGCGCTAGATGCGGACGATGTGCTGTTGTTTGCCCTGGTCTGCATTGCATCCGGGGCCACGATTGGCGCGGATTTGACGCTGTTGCCCGCATTGTTTGCCCAACACATTGCGCGCACGTTTCCGTCGGCGGGGCAGGGGTTTGGTCTTTGGTCGTTTGTGAACAAGTCGACCTTGGCTTTTGCGGCCATCGCCCTATTTCCTGTGTTGGAAGCAACGGGCTTTGACGCGCAAGCAGACACCCAGCCCGCCGCTGCTTTGACGACCCTGACGATCCTTTATGCGCTGGTCCCTTTGGGGCTGAAACTTCTGGCGTTTTGCCTGGCTTTGGCAATCCGGTTTGAGGAGGAAGAACAATGACGGGGCTTGTGGCCTTTCTGTGTGGAATTTTCGCGCTGGCTGCCGTTTTAACGGTGGTGGTCTTCAAGTTTGGGTTTCGGGCCCAAAGACCAGAAGACTATGCCGATACAGGCCCAGCATTTGATATTCGTGAACGGCTGAACGGCAAGCTGTTGTGTGAAGGGATCATCTTTGGTCCCTTCGGCCGGGTCAGCTCCCGGTTTGTTGCCGAATTCGACGCCCATTGGACCGGCGACACAGGCACGATGAAAGAAGTCTTCCACTATGACAGCGGTGCTGTGCAAGAACGCGAATGGACCCTGACGGTGGGGGAACACGGCGCAATAAAAGCTGAGGCCCCCGATTTGGTGGGCACTGGAACGGGCCGGCAATCTGGGTCTGCCGTGCAGTTGGGGTATACCATTCGCCTGACGGACGACGCGGGCGGCCACGCGCTTGATTCAACCGACTGGATGTATTTGACCGAAAACGGCGTGATCATGAACCGCAACCAGTTCCGCAAATTCGGGATCAAAGTGGCAGAGCTTGTGGCCACCATCCGTCCCGCCGAAATGGACGTGAAATTAGCGGCATGAGCTTTAGCGGAAAGCGATATTGGATTGTGGGCGCTTCCGAAGGATTGGGGCGCGCCCTGTGCGAAAAGCTGAGTTCGGCTGGCGCTGACCTAGTGCTGTCGGCCCGGTCCGAAGACCGCTTGCAGGACTTGGCCGACAGCCTGCCTGGCAAGGCCGATGTTCTGCCGCTTGATATCTCTGACACGGATACGGTCGATGCCGCCGGAAGGAGGTTGGGCCGCGTGGACGGAGTGGTGTTTTTGGCTGGTGTGTACTGGCCAATGCCTGCAACTGAATGGGACGCCAAATCGGCTTTGGCCATGGCGGACATCAATTTTACTGGGGCGTTTCGGGTGCTGAACCAAGTGATGCCGGACTTTGTGGAACGCGATGCCGGTCACGTTGTGATCACGGGCAGCTTATCTGGCTTTCGCGGACTGCCGCGCGCCATCGGATACAGCGCATCCAAGGCCGGTGTTATGGCCCTGGCGGAAAGCATGTACTGCGATTTGCGCCAAACGGGGGTCAAAGTTCAGGTGGCAAACCCAGGCTTCATCAAAACCCGGCTGACGGACAAAAACAGTTTCGAGATGCCGTTCATCATGACGCCGGAAGAAGCGGCGGAATACATGTTCCAGCACATGCAAACCGATCGCTTCAAAATCAGCTTTCCGCGTCTTTTCAGCCTGTTGTTCCGCTTCAGCCAGTTCTGGCCGGATTGGCTGTATTACCGGGTCTTCAAGTAAATCCCAGACATCAGGCGTCAGACCTCTGTTTTGGCGTGCAGCCGGTCTGCATGATCCAGGTGGGGCGTGGCGTTGTAAGTTTTCAGTCGCAATGCCCCGTCTTTTATGACGAAGCGGTGCAGGGACGTGTTCAAGACATGGGGCAGCAGACCAACCATGTCTTGCATGTCCAGACCCAAGGCGTCGCACACCAGCGCATCAATGATCCCGCCAGAGCTGATCACCAAAAGTCGATCCACCTGCGCCCCGTGATCCAGCAAAGACGAAACGGCATCCCCCTGAAACGCGGCATAGGGTTTGTGCAAGTGATCCAACACCCCAGCTTTCCAGGCCCGCAACACCTGGGGAAAATGCTGGGCGAACTCTTTTTCGGACGTGGGAAGTGGCACGCCTTTTATGGCAAGCAGACCGTCACCCAGGTCGAAATATCGCATCTCGTTCAGGCGGTCGTCCAGGACCAAAGGATCGGCGTATCCCATCCCTTCCGCCGTTTCACGGTGGCGGCGCAAGGTGCCCGCGATCACCCGATCGGGGGCATAGCCCTGGGCCCGCAGCGTTTCCCCCAACCACTGGGCTTGCTGGTGCCCTTGCGGGCACAAGCGGTCATAGTCTTCTTCGGTTTTGGCCGTGGAATTCGCTTGCCCGTGGCGGATCACAATGATTTCAGTCATGGCTGACATCAATCAGGAAGCGCCGCCCATGTCCATGCCGTTTGCCAGAACCGTCGGTTTGGCCGTGGCCGCGATTTTGCTGGCGGATTTTCTTCTTACGTTCAACGATGCTTTGGTGAACGTGGCACAATCCCAGCACGGATTGGCGGCCGTGTTTTGGGGCCGCGCCTTGGTGGCGGTCCCGCTGTTGCTGGGGGTCATGGCGGTGCAATCCGCGCCGATCTGGCCAAACGCACCGGGGTTGGTGATCTTGCGGTCGGGTTTGTTGTTGGTCAGTTGGGCGTCGCTTTACACGGCGTTTCAATATCTGCCAGTGGCGAACGTGGTGGCCACGGCCTATACCAATCCCATCATCATCGCGGTGGCGATATTGGTCTTGGACCGCAAAGCGCTGCCCCGGTCCGTTTGGGTGGCCATCGCCGTGGGATTTGTGGGGGCGGTCCTGATTGTTCAGCCTGCCCAAGGAACGCTTCACTGGGCTTACGGTTTGGCGGTACTGGCGGCGGCCAGTTATTCGGCGGCCATGATCCTGACCAACCGCCGCTTGGGCCAGGAAACGCCGCAGACCATTTCGCTTTGGTTGAACTTGGCCTTTATGGCGGGCGGGTTTGTCGGGGTGCTGGCCCTGGGCACGAACCCAGTTTCGCTTGCGACCACCTTGGCCATGACAAACCCGTGGCCCTTCGTGGTGATGGGCTGTTTGGTGGCCGTGGCGGGTACCGCGGTTGCATTCGCCTTTCAGAATGCTCCGCCGCCGTTGATTGCGACCTTTGACTATTCTTACCTTCTGTTTTCGATCTTTTGGGGATTTGTCTTCTTCAACCAAACCCCAAACGCCTTGGCCGTTTTGGGTATGGCGTGTATCGTTACTGCCGGTGCACTGGTGTTGTGGCGGCGTTCCTGACGCTGCAGGGGGGACACTATCGGAAACAGCAAGTGGCGTGTTTCGATGCAACGGAGTCGCCTTCAGCAATTGGGTGAAATGCAAAAATTGGTCTAGTGTCAGGCACAAAGGGAAGGGGCACGGCTGATGTCTGACAAGATTCGTTTCACGCTTGACGGGGCCGAGGTGGAAGCCGAGGCAGGACAATCCATTTGGGAAGTCGCCAAAGGCCGCGGCACCACGATCCCGCACCTGTGCCATAAAGACCAACCCGGGTACCGATCCGACGGCAACTGCCGCGCCTGCATGGTGGAAATTGAAGGCGAACGCACCCTGGCTGCGTCGTGCATTCGCGAACCCATGGACGGCATGGTGGTGAACACAGATTGCGACCGCGCCAAGACCGCCCGGTCCATGGTGATGGAAATGCTTGTGGCCGACCAACCGGAACGGGATGTGGCCCACGACAAGTCCAGCCACATGTGGGACATGGCCGAAATGCAGGGCGTCGATGCCAGCCGCTTCCCCAAACTGGAAGATGGCGCAATCCCCCTGTTGGACGACAGCCATGTGGCGATGTCAGTTAACTTGGACGCCTGCATCCAATGCGGCCTGTGCGTGCGCGCCTGCCGCGAGGTGCAGGTGAACGACGTGATCGGCATGTCGGGTCGCGGGTCGAACGCGTACCCCACCTTTGACATGGCAGACCCCATGGGCGCGTCGTCTTGCGTGGCCTGCGGCGAATGCGTGCAAGCTTGCCCCACGGGCGCTTTGATGCCCGCCACGGTCACCCCCGGTGATGGCGTGGGCGACAGCAAGGATTTTGACAAAGAAGTTGAAAGCGTCTGCCCGTTTTGTGGGGTGGGTTGCCAAGTCAGCCTGAAGATCAAAGACAACAAAGTGAAATACGTGGAAGGGATCAACGGCCCTGCCAACGAAGGGCGTTTGTGCGTGAAGGGCCGGTTCGGGTTCGACTATATCCACCACCAGCACCGCCTGACCAAACCGTTGATCCGCCGCGACGACGCACCCGCCAAGGGGCTGAACGTGGACCCGGGCAATTTCGAGGAATTCTTCCGCGAAGCCACGTGGGACGAAGCGCTGGATGCCGCCGCTGGCGGTCTGAAGGGCAGGGGCCGCGAAGTGGCAGGCTTTGGGTCGGCCAAATGCACCAACGAAGAAGCGTACCTGTTCCAGAAGTTCATCCGCGAAGGGTTCAAGCACAACAACGTCGATCACTGTACCCGGCTGTGCCACGCATCATCCGTGTCTGCACTGATTGAAAACGTGGGCTCTGGCGCTGTGACCGCGACGTTCAACGAAATTGAAAATTCTGACGTGGCCATCATCATCGGGTGCAACCCGTTGGAAAACCACCCTGTTGCAGCCACCTATTTCAAACAGTTCACCAAACGTGGCGGCAAGTTGATCGTAATGGATCCGCGCGGCCAAGCGATGAAACGCTTTTCCAGCCATATGCTGCAATTCCGCCCTGGGGCGGACGTGTCCATGCTGAACGCCATCATGCACACGATCGTGGAAGAAGGACTGTACGACCAGCAATACATCGAAGCCTACACCGAAAATTGGGAAGCGGAGAAAGCCCACCTTAAAGACTTCTCGCCCGAAGCGATGGAAGACATTTGCGGCATTCCTGCGGAAACCCTGAAAGACGTGGCCCGGACCTTTGCCAATGCCAAGGCCGCGCTGATTTTCTGGGGTATGGGGGTCAGCCAGCACATCCACGGCACCGACAATTCGCGTTGCTTGATCAGCCTTGCGTTGATGTGCGGGCAGGTGGGCCGTCCGGGCACGGGCCTGCATCCGCTGCGGGGCCAAAACAATGTGCAGGGCGCGTCCGACGCGGGCCTGATCCCGATGTTCTTGCCGGATTACCAGTCAGTCATGGACGACGGCGTGCGCAAGGCGTTCACGGACGTGTGGGATTCAGACGATTTCAGCAACGAAAAGGGCCTGACGGTCACGGAAATCATGGACGCGGTCCACGACGGCGACATCAAGGCCATGTACATCCAAGGCGAAAACCCGGCCATGTCGGACCCTGATGTGGAACACGCCCGGGATGCGTTGGCCAAACTGGACCACCTGGTGGTGCAGGACATCTTCCTGACGGAAACCGCGAACTATGCCGATGTGATTTTGCCGGCGTCGGCGCTGTACGAAAAGGCGGGCACGGTATCGAACACCAACCGCCAAGTACAAATGGTCCGCCCTGCGGTGACGCCACCGGGCGACGCGCGCGAAGATTGGGCCATCCAGGTGGATTTGGCGCAACGCTGTGGCCTGAACTGGACGTACACCCACCCGCGCGAAGTATTCGCCGAAATGGCGGTGAACATGAAGTCGCTGAACAACATCACGTGGGACCGGTTGGAAAAAACCGCGGTGACCTATCCCAGCTTGTCGCCCGAAGATCCAGGCCAAGCCGTGGTATTCGGGGACGGGTTCCCGCGGGCCGAAGGGCGGGCGCGGTTTACCCCGGCCAACCTGATTGCCCCCGATGACGTGCCGGATGCGGAATATCCGATGATCCTGACAACGGGTCGGCAACTGGAACACTGGCACACCGGGTCCATGACCCGCCGCGCCACTGTGCTGGATGCCGTGGAACCGGAAGCCAACTGTTCGTTGCACCCCGCCACGTTGCGCCAATTGGGCGTGGAACCCGGCGGCATGGTGCGATTGACCACCAAACGCGGATCCATCGACATTATGGCGCGGGCGGACCGGGCGGTGGCTTTGGATATGGTGTTTGTGCCCTTCGCCTATGTCGAAGCGGCGGCCAATGTTTTGACCAACCCGGCCTTGGACCCCTATGGCAAAATTCCCGAATTCAAATTCAGCGCAGTGCGGGTCGAGAAAGCCACCGATGCGGTGGCAGCTGAATAAGGGCTTTGCCGTTATGGCATGTTGGGGCTTGGTGGCGGGCCCCAGCGGTGCCGACCCACGCGACGATGTTTTACTGGCCGTTGGTGAATGCTTGAAGATGGTGCGCGCCCCTGCGTCGTTCCATGACGTTGCCGCAACGGGCAAAACCAAATCGCAGCGGCGGGTGGGGTCGTCCACCATAACGTTGCAAAGCGAAGTGCGTGACGGCGTTGGCGTCCACATCTGCGCCAGTGGCCCCATGACCGTTCAAACCACATTGGACGAAGCCGCGATCCGCCGCATGGCCGACAGCGCTGACATGTTAGAATTGAACTTCAAAGCCCCCGGTTTGCATTTTGCCGACTGCCACAATGCCCCCAACGCCACGTTTGGATTGTCCATAATCCCGGACGGCAATGCCCTGTCTGTTCTGGCGGTTCAGTCGCCTGCGGTGGGGGCGGTCTGCGCGCATTCCTATGGCATGCAATAAACTGAAACCAACGTGAGGATCGGGCGACGTGCACGCCTGATATTCGGTGCAACCTATGGGGGAGTTCTTCACCCGTTTGTGATACACCCTAGGGTTGCTGAATTCCCTTAAGCATAAGAAATCATTAAATTAAATTTCTGAATTTGGGGGGAATTCCAGGGCGTTTTCCTCATTGCATCCCCTGGCGAATGGGCGACCTGCTGTTCGACGCGCCACACCCCGTGGCACGAACTGAGAGGTAAAATCGTGAAGAGTTCAGTATTTAAAAAAGCAGCCCCTTTGGCCGTCGTTGCCGTGCTTGCAACGGGCACTGCCCAGGGCCAAGTCTTTGGCGGATCGACATCCGCTGCCGACGATTCAGACGCGACACAGACCGCCGCGCGTGAAGACATCAACCAAACCAATCGGGATGATAGTTTCGGCACCGATGGCCGTCGTTTGGGGTGGTATGGGTCGGTCGCAGCCACGGCCAACGCCACATCCGGCAACAGCGACACGTTCGATTTGGGCGCCGGTGCGAAGTTTGGCACATACGACGGCACCAACGGTCATGACTTCCGTCTAAGCCTGAAATACGGCGAAACGGCAGGCACCACCACGTCCAGTAAACTGTCTGCTGGCTATGACTATACCCGCAATTTGAACGAGCGGACGTATGTCTATGGCAAATTGAACACCATCTATGACGAGTTCGGGTCCTATACCCGCGACACGTTCTTGGGCTTTGGGGCCGGGTATCGCGTGATCGACACCGGCACCACGCGCTGGATGGTGCAGGCGGGTCCTGGCTACCGCGTGGCAGAAGACAGCACGGGCGCAGAATTCAAAGAATCTGCAATCGCGGCGTCGTCCAAGCTGTACCAACAGTTGTCCGCAACTGCGTTTTTGACAAACGACACAGACATCCTGGCGTCTGATTCTGACACGGTCGTCACCAACGACCTGGGCGTCAGCATGCGTTTGACGGATTCCTTGGCTGTGCGCACAAGCGTGCAGACCACATACCACACAGATCCCACCCCGGGTTTGAAAAGCACCGACAACACTTTCGGTGTATCGCTGGTCTACGACTTCAATTGATCAGCGCGGCACGGCCCTTGTTCCCCAGGGCCGTGCCGACCTTACAACAGTTTCGATTGCAGATGTTTGTCGGGAAGATCGCAGATGTTGCGGCGTCCAAACCATCGGTAGCGGTTGCGGGCCACCACGCGATATAACCCATTGCGCCACCGGTGTGGAACAACTGCAAGAACGCGGGCTAACTGCCACGGACCACTCAGAAATTTTGATAAATACAACACAGCGTCGGCGTCTGTGCGCAGGTGTTGGTTGTGATACACCACCCACGACTGCGGATCATTTGGGTCCAGCCCGGCTTTCACAAACAAGCGTTGGCCCAAGTCCGATTGCGCCGTGGCAATTCGAATGTGATCATGGCGATCAAACCGGGCGATCATTTTGGCCCCAAAGCTGCACAAAGTGCACTGGCCATCCATCACGCAAATGATTTTTTCCGGTAGGTGTTCCATGCTGTTGAAATAAGGCCAAGACAGGCCCATCACAACGGCGTTTGAAATTAATTGAACAGTTGTTCAAAAAAATCAATTGACGGATGCAAATCGCGCCAGCAGTATTCCTGTAAATGATCTGATGCCGGCAAACGGCACGGGGGAGGACTATCGCGTGACTGCTGCTGTACCCGCCACAGCGGGCCTGAAATCCGTTCCTGCGCTGTTGGCGCGCAACGCCAGCGCGTTTGGCGATAAGGCTGCGTATCGGGAAAAAGAATTCGGGATTTGGCAAAGCTGGACTTGGTCCGAAACAGCGGACGAGGTTGAGGCGCTGGCGTTGGGTTTGCTGACCTTGGGCGTGAACCCTGGCGACCACATTGCCATTATCGGGCGTAACCGCCCGTCGCTGTATTGGTCGATGGTGGCGACGCAAGCCGTGGGGGCAGTTCCGGTGCCGCTCTATCAAGACGCCGTCGGGGAAGAGGTGGCATACGTCCTGGATCACTGTCAGGCACGGTTCATCATCGCAGGGGATCAGGAACAAGTGGACAAGGTCTTGGACATCCAAGACCGGCTGAAGGGTTTGGACCACATTGTGTACCTGGATGCCCGAGGCATGCGAAAGTACGACCATTCCAAGCTGTCGCAGTTTCACGAATTGCAAGCCAAGGGTCGTGCGCAGAAGTCTTCACTGATGGCTGAATTGCAGGCACGGACCGACGCGCTGACCTATGACAGCACGTGCGTGATGCTGTACACGTCCGGGACAACGGGGCGCCCCAAAGGCGTCGTTTTGTCGAACCAGAACATCATCGAAACCTCTAAAAATTCATGCGAATTTGACGGTCTGGGCGCAGGCGAAGAAGTGCTGGCCTATCTGCCCATGGCGTGGGTCGGGGACTTTATCTTTTCCATCGGCCAGGCGTACTGGACGGGCTTTTGCACCAATTGCCCCGAAAGTGCGGGCACGATGATGTTGGATTTGCGCGAAATCGGGCCGACTTACTATTTCGCGCCGCCCCGGGTGTTTGAAACGCAATTGACCAACGTGATGATCCGCATGGAAGACGCGGGCCGATTTAAGAAGTGGCTGTTTCATCGGTACATGAATGTTGCCAAACGGGTTGGGCCACAGATTTTGGATGGAAAGTCCGTTGGTTTGGGGGACAAGCTGTCCTATGCCCTGGGGAACCTGTTCGTCTATGGGCCGCTGAAGAACACGCTGGGGTTCACCAACGTGCGCGTGGGGTACACCGCCGGCGAAGCCATCGGGCCAGAAATTTTTGAATTTTATCGGTCCCTTGGGATCAACCTGAAACAGCTTTACGGCCAGACAGAGGCTTCTGTTTTCATTACCCAACAGCCGGACAACGAAGTGCGCCCGGATACAGTCGGGGTCCCATCACCGGGGGTCGAGTTGAAAATCGCCGACAGCGGCGAGGTCTTTTACCGCGGCCCAGGCACTTTTGTTGAATATTTCCAAAACGCCGACAGCACGGCGGACACCAAAGACCCCGAAGGCTGGGTGGCCACGGGTGATGCTGGGTTCATTGAAAAAGACAGCGGCCATTTGCGCATCATCGACCGGGCCAAGGACGTGGGCAAAATGGCAGACGGTCGCCTGTTTGCGCCGAAGTATGTGGAAAATAAACTGAAGTTCTTTCCAAACATTCTGGAAGCCGTGGTTTTCGGAAATGGGCGGGACAGGTGCTGTGCGTTCATCAACATCGACATGACGGCGGTGGGCAACTGGGCGGAACGCAACAACATCGCCTATGGCGGATATCAAGAATTGTCCCAGCACGGCCAAGTTTTGGATATGATCCAACGCCACGTGGAAGAGGTGAACGCATCCGTCGCAAGCGACGAAATGCTGTCGGGTTGCCAGATCCACCGGTTTTTGGTGCTGCACAAAGAGTTAGACGCTGACGACGGCGAAATGACGCGGACCCGCAAGGTGCGCCGTCGGATCATCGAAGAAAAATTCGCCGATTTGATAGACGCGCTTTATGACGGTTCGCCGCAAATTTCTACGACGACGGAAGTGACCTATGAAGATGGGCGCAAGGGATCGATTTCGGCCACGTTAGAGCTGCGCGATGCTGTGGTTGTCCAAGCGCAGATGGCGGCGGAATGATGTGCGACGCTCGGTTACACCTTCGCCCCGCCCCCCATCCCGCGGCCTTCGGCGAGAGTATTTTTGAACAAAAGAAGGACGGGTGCGGTGCTTCATTCTGAAAGCTTTGTGACCCCCGATGGGCGCACGATCGGGCCCACTGTGATGGAAATGAAAAACATCACCCTGCGGTTCGGCGGCGTGGTGGCCATCAAGGATATTTCGTTCGACATTCGCGAAGGCGAAATTCGGGCGATCATCGGACCCAACGGGGCCGGTAAATCGTCAATGCTGAACGTGGTGTCCGGGTTTTATAATCCGCAAGAGGGGGAGGTTTGGTACAAAGGCGCCAAGCGCCCGCCCATGAAGCCGTACCAAGTGGCCCGTCAGGGGATTGCCCGGACGTTTCAAAACATCGCCCTGTTCGAAGGCATGAGCGTTCTGGACAACGTTATGACGGGTCGGTTGAACCATATGACGTCTGGTATTTTTAGCCAAGCGCTGTGGTGGGGTAAGGCGGAACGCGAAGAAGTTGCCAACCGGGAAGCCGTTGAAAAGGTTATCGATTTTCTGGAAATCCAGCATATTCGCAAAACGCCCGTTGCACGGCTGCCATACGGATTGAAAAAACGCGTGGAATTGGCGCGGGCTTTGGCGGCGGAACCGAAGATCTTGCTGTTGGATGAGCCCATGGCGGGCATGAACGTCGAAGAAAAAGAGGACATGAGTCGTTTCATCCTGTCGGTGAACGATGAGTTTGGCACCACCATTGCGTTGATCGAACACGACATGGGCGTGGTGATGGACCTGTCAGACCGCGTGGTGGTGATGGATTACGGCAAAAAGATCGGCGACGGGACGCCGGACGAAGTGCGCGGCAACCAAGCAGTGATTGATGCGTATCTGGGGGTGGCACATGATTAGGCATCACCCCTTCTTGGGCAACAGCACAAGGATCGGCCCCCTTGCTTGACCTTGCCATCATAGCGGTCCTTGGGTTCCTGGCGGGCGACACTGATGCGGCCGGTGTGGCGGTGCCCAAAGCGGTGGACGCAGCACCGCTGGCGTCCGATCCATTTCCGCATTTTACTGCCGCGTTGTCCCATTGCATGGCGTTTTCCAAAACGGGCGATGTTTCGGTGTTTGACGACGGCGCAGAGGTGAACACCAGCGGGGTCGCCGCCAGTGTGATGTATCCTGCAATGGCGGGGATGCAGTTCCAGATTGTGGCCAGCCAACAGGGCGACACGCGCACCTGTGGCGGCACGGGGCCAGGTGCGCCGAGGATCACCGAATTGGACACGGCGGTGTCATTGCTGCCCCTGTTTCAGGCGAACAATCTGGTGGAGGTGGCCTTCCCACCCCCCGGGCGTGTTTGGGCGAATTGTGGGTCTGGCGACAACACCTTTGTGATGTTGGTGCCCGGGGCCAATGATTTTGCGGTGTTGAATGTGAATGGCCCGGATGCCGTGGCTGCCACCTATTGCACCGTGTTTGGAGTGAAATGATGACTGCAGATTTTTACTACGGTATTGAAGTTGTCCTGAACGGGCTGATGGCCGGGGTGCTTTATGCGCTGGTGGCGTTGGGCTTTGTGTTGATCTTCAAGGCATCGGGCATTTTCAACTATGCCCAAGGGGTGATGGCGCTGTTTTCGGCGTTGACCCTGGTGGGGATCATGAACGGGCAAATCCCGTTTGCGCATTTGATCAACTCCATCTTTGGAACGCACATTCACCACTTCGGCTGGCACGTGCCTGCTGTGCTGGCGATCCTGCTGACGGCGGGGGTGATGGTCTTGCTGGCCTGGTGCGTGCAGCGCTTCATTTTTCGACATTTGGTGAACCAAGAGCCGATCATCCTTTTCATGGCCACCATCGGTTTAGCCTATTTCATGGAAGGTTTTGGGGACCTGATGTGGAATTCAGAGATTAAGAAGCTGGATGTGGGCATTCCGCAGGGTGGGTCTTTCTGGATAGAGGACATGACAAGCGGCCTGGGCGGGGATGCGTTTTATGGCTTCTTCATCGATCAGCTGGACATCGTGGCGGCCATTGTGGCCATCATTTTGGTGATCATCCTGGTGGCGTTTTCGCAATATACCAAGCAGGGCCGCGCCATGCGGGCCGTGGCCGATGACCACCAAGCGGCCCTGTCCGTCGGCATTTCGCTGAACTTCATCTGGGTTCTTGTGTGGTCGCTGGCCGGGTTTGTGGCCCTTGTGGCCGGGATCATGTGGGGGGCCAAGTCTGGGGTTCAGTTTTCGCTGTCCTTGATCGCGCTGAAGGCGTTGCCGGTTCTGATGCTGGGGGGCTTCACGTCGATCCCTGGCGCCATCGTTGGTGGCCTGATCGTGGGCGTTGGTGAGAAGCTGTTCGAATTTCTGATCGGCGCGCCGTTCTTGGGCGGCGCAACGGAAAACTGGTTCGCATACATGCTGGCCTTGGTGTTCCTGGTCTTCCGGCCACAAGGTTTGTTTGGGGAGAAGATCATTGAGCGGGTGTGAGACAAGCGGTGGGTTCCCCCCACGCAACACATCGAACGTAGGGTGGGTGCCAACCCACCGTTTGGAGGTGTCCAATGTTCTACCGTGAAGCTGGCGATTTCAAAACGTCCTATGCCAAGGACAGTCAAACCTTTCCCATCAAGTTTGACCGGTGGCGGTATTACCTGGTTCTGGCCGTGGCTTTCCTGGTCATCCCGTTCATCATCAACGATTACTGGGCGAATGCGGTTTTCCTGCCCTTCCTGATCTATGCCATCGCGGCCATTGGGTTGAATATTTTGACCGGGTACGCGGGTCAAGTTTCTTTGGGGACAGGCGGGTTCATGGCGGTGGGGGCCTATGCCACCTATAAGCTGACGACCGCCTTCCCAGACATCAATATTGCCATTCACATCTTCCTGGCCGGGGGCATCACCGCGGCGGTGGTGACGTTGTTCGGCCTGCCGTCCCTGCGCATCAAAGGGTTCTACCTGGCGGTGGCCACGTTGGCGGCGCAGTTCTTCCTCGTTTGGTTGTTCAACAAGGTGTCTTGGTTTTACAACTATTCCGCTTCCGGTCAGATCAACATGCCCGAACGCGAAGTGTTTGGGGTTTTGGTCACCGGCCCCAACACGCAGGCCTGGGCGACATATCTTTTCTGCTTGGTCTTCGTGGTGTTCGCGGGTGTCGTGGCACGCAACATGACGCGCGGGTCCTTGGGGCGGCGATGGATGTCGATCCGCGACATGGACATCGCGGCGGAAATCATCGGGGTGAACCCGCTGACCGCGAAGTTGAGCGCCTTCGCCATTTCCGGCTTCTTTGTGGGCATCTCTGGCGCGCTGTTCTTCAGCGTGTACTTGGGTGCTGTGGAAGTGGGCGAGGCATTCGGCATCAACAAATCATTTCTGGTGCTGTTCATGATCATCATCGGCGGGCTGGGGTCCATTTTTGGATCCTTTGCTGGGGCCGCATTCATGGTGTTGCTGCCGGTGCTGCTGAAAAACGTGCTGGTGGGCGGCATGGGGTGGGACACCGCCCTGGCGGCGCATTTGGAATTTGTCATTGTGGGGGCGTTGATCATCATCTTCTTGATCGCAGAACCCCATGGGTTGGCGCAGCTGTGGCGCGTCGCCAAAGAAAAGTTGAGACTTTGGCCCTTCCCGCACTGAGGGGTGGGGTCAACCATTGGTGGGTTTCACCCACCCTACGCATACGTTCGGGGACAACCCCGGCACCACATCGGATAACCACGGGAGGAAACAACCGATGAAAAAACTAGCAACAGCAACAGTGGCCGCCATCATGTGCGGCGCACCCGTGATGGCGGACCTGGTGTTCCCATCGCTGTCGTACCGGACCGGACCCTATGCGGCGGGTGGCATTCCCTTTGCCGACGGGTACGCCGATTACATGACGCTTCTGAACGAACGTGACGGTGGCATCGGTGGGGTGATGACCCGCATTTTGGAATGCGAAACCGGGTACAACACTGAAAAAGGCGTGGAATGTTATGAAGCCACCAAGGGCGAAGGGTCGCTGGTGTACCAACCCTTGTCCACCGGCATCACATATCAGCTGATCCCCCGCGCCACGGCTGACGGCATTCCGCTGCACACCATGGGCTATGGCCGGACGTCCGCCAAGAACGGCGCAGTGTTCAGCAATGTGTTTAACTATCCTGCCAACTATTGGGATGGGGCATCCATCGCTGTGAACCACCTGTTGGATGAAAATAGTGGCAGCCTGTCGGGCAAGAAAATTGCCCTGGTGTATCACAACTCTGCCTATGGCAAGGAACCGATCCGCACGTTGGAAGGGCTGTCTGAAAAGCACGGCTTTGACCTGACCACCATCGCCGTGGATCACCCGGGCCAAGAACAAAAATCCCAGTGGCTGCAAATTCGCCGCGAACGGCCCGATTATGTCCTGATGTGGGGCTGGGGCGTGATGAACCAAGTGGCAATCCAAGAAGCCGCCAACATCCGCTTCCCCATGGAAAACTTCATCGGCGTGTGGTGGTCAGGGTCTGAAAATGACGTACTGCCCGCCGGTCAAGCGGCCAACGGCTACAAGTCTTTGAACCTGCACGGCACCGGCAAAGACTATCCAATCTATGCTGATATTCAGAAGTACGTGATTGATGCTGGCAAAGCCGCCGGGGCAGGGGACCAGATCGGGACCGTGCTGTATTCGCGTGGGATGTATGCGGCGATGTTGGCCGCGGAAGCTGTGGAAAAGGCCCAGTCGATCCACGGTGTCATGGACATCACACCCGCCCAGATGCGCGACGGGATGGAAGCGTTGTCCATCACCAATGCCATCCTGGCTGAAAACGGCATGCCGGGCTTTGGTCCTGAATTTGACGTGTCGTGTGAAAACCACGGCGGGCCCGGCTTGGGCTTCGTGCAGCAATGGGATGCATCGGCCAAACAATGGAACCTGATCACCGATCTGATCGCGTCCGACAAAGACGTGATCATGCCCTTGGTGGAAGCGGATTCTGCTGCGTTTGCGGCAGAAAGCGGCATCACACCCGGCTGCAGCTAAACACAATCTGCACCCTGGCCTTCGGGCCGGGGTGCTTTGCCAAAGGACTTGCCCCATGTTGGACGCCGCCCCCGTTGAAGAAACCTTGTTAGAGGTCAACAATATCGAGGTGATCTATAACCACGTGATCCTTGTGCTGAAGGGCGTGTCCCTGACTGTTCCCAAAGGCGGGATCACCGCCCTGCTGGGGGGCAACGGTGCGGGCAAAACCACCACCTTGAAGGCAATTTCCCAACTGCTTCATTCTGAACGGGGCGAGGTGACCAAAGGATCCATCGCGTATCGTGGCAATTCCGTTGCGGGATTGAACCCGGCTGATTTGGTGAAGCGCGGCGTGATTCAAGTGATGGAAGGCCGCCACTGTTTTGAACACCTGACCATCGAAGAAAACCTGCTGACCGGCAGCTATACCCGCCGGGATCGCGGGCAGATCGCCGCTGATTTGGACAAGGTGTATAAGTATTTCCCGCGGCTGAAAGAACGCCGCAAATCCCAAGCGGGATACACGTCCGGCGGTGAACAACAAATGTGCGCCATTGGCCGCGCGTTGATGTCTAAGCCTGAAACCATTTTGCTGGATGAACCGTCCATGGGTCTGGCCCCCCAGTTGGTGGAAGAGATTTTCGGCATCGTGAAAGACCTGAACGAAAAGGAAGGCGTGTCCTTCTTGCTGGCCGAACAGAACACCAACGTTGCCCTGCGGTTTGCACACTATGGATACATCCTGGAATCGGGTCGCGTGGTGATGGATGGTCCTGCCGCTGACCTGCGCGAAAACCCGGACGTAAAAGAATTTTACCTAGGCATGAGCGAGGAAGGCCGAAAATCTTATCGCGATGTGCGCAGCTATCGCCGTCGGAAGCGGTGGTTGAGTTAAGGACGATCGGGGTGGGTTTCACCCACCCTATGGTCCAACCTTAAAATCCCCCAGCACTGGATAGTGGTCCGTGGGCCATTCGCCGCCAAATTTTTGCCGGATCACAACAGGCTGCCCCACCAGTGCAATGGTCGGGGTGTGGCCCAGATGATCAATCGCGCCGAACAGGTTCAGCCCGCGATTGAAGTGATACGTGGACCCTTGGATCTTTGGAAATGTGATGCCGGCGCGTTCCACGATTGCCAGCGTGTCGTCCCCCCGCCGGGCGTTGAAATCGCCCACCACGAAGACATTTTCGCCCGCTTCGACCCAAGGCGTTATGCGTTGGGCCACCAATTCTGCTGACTTCAGGCGGTTGGACTTGCTGGCATAATCCGTGTGGATATTTACGACCCGAAACTTGGCCCCTGTGGTACGGTCTTCCAACTGTGCCCATGTGGCAAAGGCGGACCAGCCGCCGTTGTATGTGCGGGCATAAATCACGTCGGGCGTGTCAGAAAAGAAGAACCAACCTTGGTCCAACAGGCGCACGCGGTTGGTGCGATAAAATATCGGTTGGGTGGTGGGGAACACTTCGGGGTCGCCGGTGGCAGCAGCGGTGAAGTCTGGGTTTTGCTGTATCAGCCAGTCCAGCCCCAGGTTGGTGTCTCGTCCTGCATCAAACGCAAAACTTTCCATTTCTTGAAACGCCACCACGTCGCTTTGCATGGCTTTGAAGGCCATATCCAACGGTCCTTTGCGGCGGTTCCAATCGCCCACCGACCACGGCCCGCTGTCGCGGCTTAGGATGGTATAATGCACGTTCAACGTTCCAACGCGCAGGGTGTTTGGTGCCGCCTCTGCCACCTGGGCGGTCCCGCCGTTGCGCCACATTTGGGTGCAGGCCACCAGGACGGTTGCCGACAGGCCAATCAAAATCACAGTTAAAATTTTCATGCCCCATCCTATTTCACCCAAGGGAAAGATAAAATGCAATTGTCGCCCTGCCATACGCCCAAAGTCGGGGCCGCCTGGCCTGGATTTTGTCCGAACAGGGCGATAGAGTCGGGCAAAGCGATGCAAGAATTTTGGGGGTCGTCATGTCATACAAATTCGCCATTGTGCCGGTGGTGTGCGCGTTGATCGGATGCGGCGGCACCGATGTCAGCGATCTGGCGGAAGCAAGCGCAGACGCCAATTTGCCCCAACCCATCCGCAGCTTTTTGCAACTTTGCATTCCCAATTTGGACAACCCCACGGCCATCATCGCCGCCGGGGCCGAGGCGGGTTTTGACATGACTGACCTGGGTGAAAACAAGGCCTTTGGCACCCGCAAGTCCACCGACGAAACGCTGCAAATCAATGCGTTCACCCGCAACGCATTTGAATGCGCGGTCACCACCCCAGGTCAGCCCGACGGTGCAGAATGGACGGGACTTTTGTTTGCAAGCCTGGGGGTGGAACCCAACGGGACAGCGGGCACGCTGCGCTTTGATCGCAAGGATTACACTGTGTACCACGACCGCAATGGCGGGGAAAACTTCGTGGTGTTCCGGCGGCGGTAAACCGTCAGGGGCGATACAGCCCCGGCACCAGGCTTTCGGCCAAAGCTTTCAATTTTTCTGGCGCTGTTCCCGGCGGGACAGGCGGGCCGTAGTGCACATCGTAGGTGCCGCCCAATTTGGCCAACAGTTCCGACACATACCGCAGCGACGCCACTTCGCGCCCCACATCGTCGTTGCCACCTGACAGGAACGTGGCGATGCGCCGGGTTCGATAGTAGGGGCGCGAATTGCGCATGTCGGCGGATGCAGGCACCACCGGCGCGTTCGCTTCGGCGGACAGTTGCGTGGCCCCGCGCCGCCAATACTGTTCCACCAAAAATCCGTCCGTCATCCCCGGCACGCGGCCCGATCCAAAGATCAAAACTGCGCCATCGTTTTTTAAGTGGGCCAACATGTCCGCGCGGGTCTGTCGGGCGGTCAGGGTTTTGTTTTTGCGATTGATGTCCACTGCGATGATACGGTCTTGGCCCAAAAACCTTTCCGCCTCGCGGTTGGCCACGACCTTCAGGTCTGGGCGGCGGTTCAACAATGCACCTGCATGGGCAATGAAGTCGAAGGTCCCAATCGGATGGCACGATGCGATCACCACGGGCCCCTGGGCCGGGACATGGTCCAACCCGATGGCATTTATGGTGGTGCCACCGTTCTTGGCCATGACCATGTCGATCAAATCTGTGCCCGTGCGGCCATCCAATTCCAGCAACATCGCTTCGGCTTCGCGGATGGCAAAGAAGGGAATGCCAGTGGTGGTGCGGGTGATCCAGTCGATGCTGCGCATAACCCCGCGCAATACCGCCAGCCGCACATTTGCGCCTTGGGGGATTTTCAACCGCGCGCGCAGCAATTCGTCCATGGGATTGGGTTTGGAAGACTTCATGGGCCGCGACCTATCACACAAAAGCCCTTGCCGCATACTGGTCAAATGCCGACACTGGCGCAAAACGGGAGGGGACATTGAACACGCAATTGGACGCGGTGGTGCTGAACTTTTCGCCCACCAGCCTGCACATTTTGAATGCGATCCTGGCGGTCGTTATGTTTTCCATCGCCATTGATTTGCGTCCGTCGGATTTCAAACGCTTGGCCCAAGAACCGCGGCCTGTTTTGACAGGCTTAGCATCGCAGTTTCTTGTGCTGCCGGCCCTTACCTTTGGCCTTGTTTTGGTGGCCCAACCGCAGCCGTCCATCGCTTTGGGCCTGATTTTGGTGGCGGCCTGCCCAGGGGGCAATATCTCCAATTTCATCACCCACAGGGCTGGGGGCAATGCCGCGTTGTCGGTGTCCATGACCGCCATTGCCACCGTGTCGGCCATCGTTCTGACGCCCTTGAACGTGGCAGTTTGGGGCAACTTGTATGGACCCACAGCACAGATATTGCAGAAGGTGGCCATCGATCCGGTGTCAGTGGCCATTACCGTGGGGCTGATGTTGGTGGTGCCCCTGGTGCTGGGGGTTGCGCTGAACGTCAAACGCCCGGACATCACAGCGCGCCTGCGCACCCCGCTGCAATGGGTGTCGATGGCGATATTCATTGCCTTCGTGGTGCTGGCTTTGGCGGCCAACTGGGCGTTGTTTTTGCAGTTCGCCGGTGCAGTTGCGGTCTTGGTGCTGGTGCACAACGCTTTGGCGCTGGCGGCGGGCAATCTTTTGGCCCGGGGCGCGGGCCTGTCAGAATTTGACCGCCGGGCCATCACGATCGAGACCGGCATTCAAAATTCCGGGCTTGGGCTGATATTGATTTTTGGGTTTTTCAATGGCCTGGGGGGCATGGCCGTAGTGGCAGCATTCTGGGGGATTTGGCATATCCTGTCGGGAATGGGCTTGGCGCTTTGGATGGCGCGGCGCCCGGCCGCCCAAGCTTAGTGTTGCAAAGGGTGCGCCCGAAAGCGCACCCCAATTTCACGTCAGTGCACGACGGCGTCCGATGGTGCTTCGCGGTTCGAACTAGACACGCGGTCGCCGACGATTAACCCATCTGATCCGGCAGATACGGACACAGTGTCCCCGTCCACCACATCGCCAGCCAACAGCATTTCCGCCAGTTGGTCTTGCAGTGCGCGCTGGATCACACGCTTCAAAGGCCGGGCCCCAAACACTGGGTCATAGCCTTCGTCCGCCAACCATTTGCGTGCCCCGTCGTCCAGGTCCAATGAAATCCCGCGGCCTGCCAAACGTTTGGTCAACCGGCCCAGCTGAATGTCCACGATGCCGTCCATATCTTCCCGACCCAGCCGGTCGAATATGATGGTTTCGTCCAAACGGTTCAGGAATTCTGGCCGGAAATGCGCCCGCACCGCATCCATCACATCGCGCTTGGCGTCGGCTGCATCTGCCCCATCAGGCAACTGCGACAGGGCTTGCGCGCCCAGGTTCGATGTTAAGATGATCAGGGTCTGCTTGAAATCCACCGTCCGTCCCTGGCCATCGGTCAGCACGCCGTCATCCAGAACCTGCAGCAGCACGTTGAACACATCGGGGTGGGCCTTTTCCACTTCGTCGAACAACACGACCTGGTACGGGCGGCGGCGCACAGCTTCGGTCAAAACCCCGCCTTCGTCATAGCCGACATAGCCCGGAGGCGCGCCAATCAGGCGTGCGACCGCGTGCTTTTCCATGAATTCGGACATGTCGATCCGCACCATCGCGTTGTCGTCGTCGAACAGGAAGTTGGCCACCGCTTTTGTCAGCTCTGTCTTGCCCACACCGGTGGGGCCCAGGAACAGAAAGCTGCCCAAGGGGCGATTTTCATCGTTCAAACCGGCCCGTGCCCGACGCACAGCATTGGACAGCGCCCGAACCGCAGACTGCTGGCCAATGACCCGACCGTGCAACGCGTCTTCCATGCGCAACAGCTTGTCGCGTTCGCCTTCCAACATTTTGGACGTGGGGATGCCGGTCCAGCGTTCCACCACTTGGGCAATTTGGTCTGGGCGCACGGCTTCTTCCACCATCTTGCCTTCGGCACTTTCGGCATCCGCCAATTGCTTTTCCAGCCCGGGGATCACGCCATAGGACAGTTCCCCGGCTTTACCCAAATCGCCGTTGCGTTTGGCAATGTCCAAATCGGCCCGTGCGCGGTCCAATTGTTCTTTCAGGTCCCGTGCGCTGGCAAGCTTGTCTCGTTCCGATTGCCATTGGGCAGTCAGTTCAGAGCTACGATCTTGCAGGTCGGCCAAAGTTTTTTCCAGCTTCGTCAGGCGATCTTTGGAAGCTTTGTCGTCTTCCAGCTTCAAGGCCTCAACCTCGATCTGTTTTTGCAAGATTTCGCGGTCCAGGGCGTCCAATTCCTCGGGCTTGGAATCCACTTCCATCCGCAGGCGCGACGCTGCTTCGTCCACCAAGTCGATGGCTTTGTCCGGCAAGAACCGATCGGTGATATACCTGTTCGACAATGTTGCCGCCGCCACCAAGGCCGCGTCCGCGATGCGCACCCCGTGGTGCAGTTCGTACTTTTCCTTAATGCCGCGCAGGATGGATACTGTGTCAGATACCGTGGGTTCTTCCACCTGCACAGGCTGGAAACGGCGGGCCAAGGCTGCGTCTTTTTCCACATACTTGCGGTATTCGTCCAAGGTTGTGGCCCCGATGCAGTGCAATTCGCCCCGCGCCAAGGCGGGTTTGATCAGGTTGGCGGCATCCATGGCCCCATCGGCTTTGCCCGCCCCCACAAGGGTGTGCATTTCGTCGATGAATAGAATGATTTCGCCCGCCGCAGCCGTGACTTCGTTCAGCACCGCTTTCAGGCGTTCTTCAAATTCACCGCGGTATTTCGCGCCCGCGATCAAGGCCCCCATATCCAAGGCCAGCAGCTTCTTGTTGCGCAAGGATTCCGGCACGTCGCCGTTCACGATGCGCAGCGCCATGCCTTCTGCGATGGCGGTTTTGCCCACGCCGGGTTCGCCGATCAGGACGGGGTTGTTTTTTGTGCGGCGGCTTAGCACCTGCATCGCCCGGCGAATTTCTTCGTCGCGGCCGATGATGGGGTCGATTTTGCCTTCGCGGGCCCGGTCGGTCAGGTCTTGGGCGTATTTCTTCAGCGCCTCGTAACTGTCTTCGGCGGTGGCGGTATCTGCCGTGCGACCCTGGCGGATATCATTGACGGCACTGTTCAAAGCCTGGGCGTTCACAGCACCGGCTTCCAATGCGTCTTTGGCTTTGGACTTCACCATCGACAGGGCCATCAGCACCCGTTCGACGGGAACAAAACTGTCGCCCGCTTTGTCAGCGATTTTCTCTGCTTCTGCCAGGACTTTGCCCAATGTGCTGTCGACATAGATTTGCGCGTTGCCTTGGACTTTTGCGATTTTGCCCAAAGCTGTATCCACCCCGTCGCGCACGCGGTCAGGCGCGCCGCCAGCGCGGGCGATCAAGTTGCTGGCCAAACCTTCGGGGTCGTCCAGCAGTGCTTTCAGCAAATGTTCGGGGGCCAGTTTCGCGTGGTCTTCGCGGGTGGCAATGGTTTGGGCCGCTTGGATGAAACCACGTGCCCGTTCGGTGAATTTTTCCAAATTCATTGCGTCTTCTCCTTTATAAGCGTCGCGCGATTTGCCGCCCTGAACAGGCACGGCGCATATGCGACCTTGACGTTGATGTGGGGCCAGCGATGTTGCTTTTCAAGAATGGGGAATGGCCCGGGATTCTTCCCATTAAGGCTGGCGGCAGTCTGGCATAGAAAACCCATGTTGCACCAAAGGGGAGTCACTCCGGCGGCGCGCATGGGTTTCACTTCTGAAGCCCCATGGGCATCGGCTTTGTGGCATGGTTCTGGGACTGGGGCAAACGCTGGGCGGTTGTTTCGTCCAATCCCAGAACCGCCCAACTTTTCTTCACATATTGGAAATCTTGTTTCGCTAAACCCGATGGCGACAACCATTTTGGGGCGATCCATGCATATCAAAGATATCTCTATTTCTTCCTTTACCCGCAGTGCGGACGGCAAATTGGTCCAAGGCGATGTGGTGTTTCTGATTTCGGACGGCGGGGGGGAAGGCGATCAGCGTTTGAAGTTGTCTTGCGAAACGCCTTTTTCGCCGCGATTGCGTTCTGACGCCGCGTTGATCGGGTCGGCCATTGCGAAGTTGCGGCGGCTGCCTGGGGTGCGCAGCGGCGCAGAACGGTTGACGTTTGAACCTGGAATGCGGCCGTTGGCCACGCAGCGCCCCATGGACAGGGCCACCGGAACTGGGTAACCCCGCCCCTGCGCAATCAGGGCAGGGGGATACCACGTGGCAGATGACAGATTGATCGTGGCGATGGACGTGCCCAATGCTTTGGCCGGACTGAAGCTGGCCCAAGACCTGGGCGACGCTGTATCTTTTTACAAGATCGGTTTGGGTATGTTGACCGGCGGTGGTCTGGCCCTGGCGAATGAGCTGAAAGACGAACACGACAAACGCATTTTCCTGGACATGAAGTTGTTTGACATCGGTGCAACGGTGGAAGCCGCTGTGCGCGGATTGGCGCAGTTTGACTTGGACTTCCTGACCGTTCACGGGGACCCGCATGTGGTGCGCGCGGCCAAAGAAGGGGCGGCTGGCAAAGACCTGAAGATTTTGGCTGTGACCATTCTGACGTCGCTGGACCGGGCCGATATGGATGCGTGTTTGATCAAAGATGGCGACCTGCCGGATTTGGTGGTGGACCGGGCCGGGCGCGCGCTGACTGCAGGGGCCGACGGCGTGATCGCCAGCCCGCAAGAAGCAGCGATGATCCGGGCCTTGCCGGAAGCCGACGGCAAGCTGATCGTCACCCCGGGCGTGCGTCCCAAGGGGGCAGATTTGGGCGACCAAAAGCGGGTGACAACGCCCGCGGATGCCATCGCCGCAGGGGCAGATCACGTGGTGGTGGGGCGTCCGATTTGGCAAGATCCCAATCCCCGTGATGCAGCCCAGGCGGTGCTGGCCGAATTGGCCACAGTCTGATCGGCTGGGGGCAATGTGACATGACCGCAAATTCCGCAAACATACCCGCGCGCAACACAAAACTGGCCATCTGGCGCGGCGTGTGTTTGCGCTGTCCCCGGTGTGGCGATGGCACGATCCTGCACAAGTATTTGAAGGTGAACGCTGCCTGCAGCCAATGCGGCTTGGATTTGTCCCCCGCGCGTGCCGACGATGGACCAGCTTATTTGACCATATTGTTGGTGGGCCACATCGCGGGGTTTCTGCTGCATTTTGTGTGGGTGACCTGGTATCCAACGCCCTTTGTGATGGCCAGTTCTGTGACGGCCATTTGCGTGGCTCTGTCGCTGTTCTTGCTGCCCCGGTTCAAGGGGCTGATCATCGCGGTGCAATGGGCCAAACGCATGCACGGGTTCTGATCGTCGTGGTTTTCGCGGCGGCCAGCACATCTGCCCGCCGCGAACCGATCAATCGTTTATGTCGTGATCGAAATTTTTCACTTGGCCTTGGGGCAGTTTAAAGAACTGGCGCAGCCCTAGCCACGCAATCAAGGACGCCGCTGCGAAAATCACCAGCAGCAATGGGATCGAACCGGCGGTCACGCCGGGCCCAGCCAGAAGCACCAGCAACGATACGACCCCAGCCCCAATGCCAAAGCCCAACAGGACAAAGGCTGGCGCCACGATTTCCAAAATCACCAGGACCAGGGCAAAGATGGCCCACGCCCACCAGTTGAACACCCAGTCCATCACTTTTTGCCTTTCAGCATGTCAAAGGCGTTGCCGAAGGCTTCGATCGCCTGGGCGGGCACCAAAATGGTCTGCTTGCCTGCCCCTTGGCCCAGGGCATTCAGCGATTCCACCTGTTTAAGGGCCACTTGATACTGCGCGGCTTCCAGTCCGTTTTTGGCAATGGCTTCCGCCACCACCCCGGTGGCATATGCTTCGGCGTCCGCTTGCACCCTTCGGGCTTTGGCGGCCTGTTCGGCAGCGTAAAGTTCTGCGTCAGCGGCCAGTTCAACCGACCGCTTGGTGCCTTCGGCCTCGGTCACTTGGGCGCGCCGCGCGCGTTCGGCGTTCAACTGCTGCAGCATGGCGTCGCGGGTGGCTTTGTCCAAGTTGACGTCCAAGATTTCCGCGCGGGTCACGTCTACACCCCATTCATCCACCGCGATTTCAACGCTTGATTTGATCGTTTCGATCAAGCGGGCGCGGTTGGACTGCACTTCGTCCAGTTCCATTTTACCGATTTCCGCCCGCACAATCCCGGCCACTGTGGTGGCGATGGCGGCATCAATGTCCCGGATGCGGTACACCGTTTTTTCGGGTTCCAAGATGCGGTAAAACACCGACGTATCCACCTGCACCAGCACGTTGTCGCTGGTGATGGCGTCTTGCTTGGCGGTGGGCAGCTGACGTTCCAGGATGGACACGCGGTGCTTCACGCGGTCCAAAAACGGCACGATGAAGTTGATGCCGGGCCCCAAAACGGATTTCAGGCGACCGAACCGTTCGACAACGTGCTTTTCTGACTGCGGCACGATGCGCACCCCAGCCATAATAATGACGATGATCAATATAGCGAGAACGATGAAAAAGCCGTTCTCGCTCAAAATATCCAAAAGAATTTGTTCCATGTGTCCAGTCCCTTCTGTTCAGTATTTGGGGATGGGTCACAGAAATTTCATCCCACTATGCGGATAATTCGGATCGCCCCAGGGGTGCAACGGCTTTTGTCGTTGGCGTTGAGGTTGCAACGATGTGATCTGTCACCAAGGCGGCTGTGGCGGCGGACAGGGTCCAGCCCAAATGGCCGTGCCCGGTGTTGTAATACACGCCCGTTGCCCGTCCAGGTCCCACCTTGGGCATCATGTTTGGCATCATCGGGCGCAACCCAGCCCAAGGGGTGACGTGTTCGGTGGACACGCCGGGGAAGTAATCTTCGACCCACTGCACCAAGGGTTTGATCCGCGACGCGCAAATATCGCGGTTGCCGCCCGCAAATTCGGCAGTACCCGCGACCCGGAACCGATCAGCCCCTAGGCGAGAGGTGACGATTTTCGCTTTGTCGTCCAGCAGGCTGACCTGGGGGGCGGCGGCCTGGCTGGCGGCGTCGTTCAAATGGACGGTGATGGAATACCCTTTGACCGGATAAATATTGACCCGGTCCCCCAGTTTTTTCGCCATCCCGCGACTGCCCACACCCGCGCAGACCACAACCCCGTCGAAGGTTCGGTTGGACCCATCGGTTTCAACGTGCACGCGCCCGTCTTCCGCGCGCAGGTCGCGCACGGTTTGGCCCATGTCGAAGGCCACGCCCTGCTTGGACAACCAATTGGCCAGGCCGGTGGTGTATTTGTGGATGTCCCCTGTGGCGTCACTTTCGGTCCAGTATCCGCCCACAAAATCACCCTTCAGTTCCGGGGCGCGTTGGGTGATTTGGGCCGGGGTCAGTTCTTCACGCTGCAACCCGCCTTGGGCCAGCAGGCCAGTAACTTTGCGGGCGTGGGCCATATCTGCTGCATTGCTGTAAAAATGAAGGATGCCCGCGGGGGAAAAGTCAAAATCCACATCGGCGTGGGCGGCCATTTCGTGCAAAATCTGGCGTGCTGTGATGGCCAGCTTCGCAGTCTGGGTCGTATTGGCGCGATAGTTTGGGATATTGGCCATGAATTCGGCCATCCAACTGATCTTGTGCCAGGTGGGGGTGGGGCGCACCAGCAACGGGGCGTCGCGCTGCATCAGCCATTTCAAACCCTTGAAGATTGTGGACCAGGAATTCCAAACTTCGGCGTTGCTGGCGGACAGTTGCCCGCCGTTGGCAAAGCTGGTGTCCATGGCGGCGTATCGGTTGCGGTCGATGACCGTGACGTCAAAGCCTTTGGCGTGCAGTTGATAAGCTGTGGTGACCCCGGTGATCCCGGCGCCCAGAACGGCGAAATGTGGCATGGACGGTCCCTCATGCAATGGCAGGCCGCAACCTGCGCCCCCAACCGTCCTGGAACCTGAGCGTTTCGGCAGGGGCCGTTTCCTTGGCCGTGCCTTTCGCCTTCGGTGCACCCTTTTGGATGCTCTTCGGTGTGTTTTCCCTGCGCCGGTCCATGGGCCTGAGAGTTTATCGGGGGGACTTGCTCCTTCGGCGGCGGGTGACCGCGCTCTCCCGGTACAGGGTTGATGCAGCAGACCTAGGCGCAGATTGTATCCCGCGCAATACAATTTGCGCTAACACAACCGCGCGATGTGGTTACTGCCCTGTGAATAGGCTGTTTTCTGCCATTATGCCCAAAACGCGATCCGCGAAATGAGGGATCCGCAAGGGGTGGGCGGCATAGTCTTGGGGTGCCATCAGCTGCCACATTTGCCCTTCGTCCCCCAAACGGATGTCGGCGGCGGTGTGGGCTGGCAAATGGGCCAGAAACAGAAACACCACCGCGCCCGGTTTGGTTTCCGCCGGGTGTTGCTGACACGACAGAACCGACCCTTGCGGTAAGATCAGCCCCACTTCTTCGCGGGTTTCGCGGGCCACGGTTTCAAACGGGGTTTCTGTCCCTTCGCGCCCGCCCCCTGGCAAATCCCAATGCCCGGGCCAGACAATGCCGGGGATGTCATCGCGCAAGATCACCAACAGCTTGTCGCCGATCAGCAAGGCCACCTTCGCCCCCAAGAAGTCGACTGCCTGTGGATGCATGGTTTTCTGTTCCCGTGTTTGGCGGTATCTTACACATATGCCCGCCCTGTGCCGAGACTGCGCCACGCCTTTTGACGACGCCCCGCGTCGGTGCCTGTCGTGCGGCAGCCCCAGGGTGATGTCCCACCCCGAATTGTTCGACCTGTCCATCGCCCATATGGACTGCGACGCGTTTTATGCCAGCGTCGAAAAGCGGGACAACCCTGATCTGGCGGACAAGCCTGTGATCATCGGCGGGGGACGGCGCGGGGTGGTGTCCACGGCGTGTTATGTCGCGCGTATCCGCGGCGTGCGCAGCGCGATGCCCATGTTCCAAGCGCTGAAGCTGTGCCCCGATGCTGTGGTGGTGAAACCCCGGATGGACGAATATGTGAAGGCCAGTCGCGCCATCAAAGCCATGATGCAAGACATGACGCCCGCCATCGAACCTTTGTCGCTGGACGAAGCGTTCATGGACCTGACCGGCACCACGCGATTGCACGGCGCCCCGCCTGCGGTGATGTTGGTGCGGTTGATTTTGCGAATGAAACAGGAATTGGGGCTGACAGGGTCCATCGGTTTGTCCCACAATAAATTTCTGGCCAAAGTCGCGTCAGATTTGGAAAAACCCCGGGGCTTTTCGATCATCGGTGTGGCGGAAACTGACAGCTTCTTGCGCGACCGCCCCATCAGCCTGATCTGGGGGGTGGGGGCGGTCACCAAACAGTCGTTGGACAAGGCAGGCA
Organism: Planktomarina sp.; assembly: GCA_020629235.1. GTDB lineage: Bacteria > Pseudomonadota > Alphaproteobacteria > Rhodobacterales > Rhodobacteraceae > Planktomarina. Next base: position 10,202 of record JAHDDS010000006.1, on the reverse strand, counting down.
TTCGTACCTTTGCCGATTTGCTGCGATGGGACCGGCAAGATTTGCACGCCCGCTTCGGGTCCATGGGGGATCGTTTGTGGTATCTGGCCCGAGGCCAGGACGCCCGCCGTGTTTCGGCCCACGCCCCGGTCAAGGGCATTTCCAATGAAACGACGTTTCACGAAGACACCGCTGATCCAGACCTGTTGGACGGCCATATCTGGCGGCTGGCCGAAAAAGTGGCTGACCGCGCCAAGGCCAAAGACCAAGCGGGCCGGGTGATCCAACTGAAGTTGAAAAAGTCGGACCACAAAATCCTGACCCGCCGCCAATCGCTGTCCGCACCCACGCAAATCGCTGACCGCATCTATCGTGTGGCGCGGGGCATGTTCGACACCGTCCAAGGCACAGGTCCGTTTCGGCTGCTGGGGGTCGGGTTGTCAGACCTGCAGCCCGCCCATGACGCCGACACCATCGGCGATCTTTTGGACCCAGACGCCACCAAACGCAGCCAAGCCGAACGGGCGGCCGACAAGATCAAAGCCAAGTATGGGGCAGATGCGATTTTGAAGGGACGCGCGTTGCGGTGACTTATTCCGCAGCCAGGGCTTGGCGCGGCTGGTTCATATCTGCAATCACGCGCAACGCTTGGGTCAGGCGGCCGCGGAATTCGCTGTAACCGGGCAAAGGTTTCAGCGTGGCTTCGTCCATGTACAACGCGCGGTCCACTTCCACTTGGATGACGTGTTGTTGGCGTGATGGCCTGCCGTAATGCTGGGCGGTGTACGCGCCAGCGAACGGGGCGTTGCGCGCCACGCGAAAGCCTTGGTCTTTGAAGGCCGCTTCGACCGTTGCCACGATGGACGGCCCCGCCGATGCGCCAAAGCGATCCCCCAGAACGATTTCAGGCGGGCGGCTGCCAGAAAAACAGGAGTTTTGGACAGCCTCGTGCGGCATGGAATGGCAGTCGATCAGCACGGCTTGTCCGAAGGTCATTTTGGCCCGGTTCAGCAGTGTTTGCAGCTTCGTGTGGTATGGCCGCCAAACCGTGTCGATGCGTTGGCGGGCTTCGGCCAGGGAAATCTTGCCGGTGTAAATCGCACGCCCGTTGGACACCACGCGGGGGATCACCCCAAGGCCTGACGAAATGCGCGGGTTTTGTCGCGCGGGCGGGGCCCCAGCGATCAAAGCAGGGTCCAATTCTTCGGCTGCGCGGTTCAAATCCACAAACGCCCGGGGCGACACGGCGGACAAAAGCGGCGCGCCCAAAGTCACCACGTCCCCCACCAGGTGATCCACGAAGGCATCTTCGGACGACCGCAAGGCCAATTCGCCCAACGCGCTTTGACGTTTCAAAGCAATGGGATAGGCCCGCCCCGAATGGGGCGACGCGAAAACGACGCAGGATGAAAGCTGCGCGGGTTCAAACAGTTGATACGATGTCTGATGCATTGCCTGCCTTTACTTATTCACACAATAGCACGCAATCGCGGGCAAAAAAGGCTGAACGTTCGGGCAACAGCAAGAAAAACGGGCCAGACGGCTGTGGCATGGCCTGATAAAAAGCCTTGAAGACTCGGGAACCGCCTCCTATACGGCGCGGGCTAACGTGGTTTGCCGCGCCCATACCTTATGGGATCAAGCCCGTTGCAAGAACATTGCGCGCGTAGCTCAGCGGTAGAGCACTTCGTTGACATCGAAGGGGTCACTGGTTCGATCCCAGTCGTGCGCACCATGAAACCCAGGGCTGACCGCGGCCCGATGGATGAAGAAGGAAGAGGACTGATGAAGGTCAAAAACTCGCTCCGCTCGCTGAAAAGCCGCCATCGCGACTGCCGTGTGGTGCGTCGCAAAGGCCGTGTTTACGTGATCAACAAAACACAGCGCCGGTTCAAAGCCCGTCAGGGGTGATTTGAACGGAACGTTTTTGGAAACAGGCCGCGATTTTCGCGGCCTTTTCTTTTGGTGAATTGTGTCTTTAAGGTCAGCCATGGACCTTGCCCCGATTTGCGCATTCGACGTGTTGGCCACCGCCGACGTCACCCAAGCCGCCCATGCGGACCCATTTGGGCCTGTGCCCCAGACTGCAGTCTTTCGCTGGGTGCATTTGGATATGGCCGATCCTGGGGTTGCGGCGTTCTTGGAAAGCCGCGTGCCCGACGTTGTGCATCAGGCGCTGTTGCAAGCCGAAACCCGCCCCCGATGTGACCGTGTGGACGACGGCATATTGATCAACCTGCGTGGCGTGAATTTGAACCCAGGGTCGGACGCCGACGACATGGTGTCTTTGCGGTTGTGGGTCACCCAAAGCTTCGTGGTGTCCATCCGGTCCAGAAAGGTCTTTGCCGTGGATGCCTTGCGCACCGCCATGGCCACGGATCCGCCCCCGGATGTGGGGGCATGGTTGGTGCGTTTGACCGAAGGTTTGGTGGACCGCATCGAAGACGTGTCCGTGTCCAAGGATGATGCCACGGGTCTGTTGGAAGAAGGTATTTTTGGGGGCGGGGGCGGCACAGCGCCCGACATCGGTCCGCTTCGCGCCAGCGTTTACAAACTGCGCCGCTTCGTCGGCCCGCAACAGCAAGCCCTGCATCGTCTGACCACCGTGGCCCTGCCGTTTTTGGACCCCCACCGGGAAGCCCTGCGTGAAGTTACCAACCGGGCCACCCGCACCGTGGAAGAATTGGATGCAGTCGCCCATCGCCTGACCGCCGTGCAAGACCACCACCATACCGAAGCCGCAGACCGGATGGGGCGTCACAGCTATATCCTGTCTGTGGTGGCGGCGATTTTCCTGCCGCTTGGATTTCTGACCGGGCTGTTCGGCGTTAACGTGGCGGGCATGCCCGGTCTGGAATGGCCCTTTGCCTTTGCGCTGTTGTGCGTGGGGTCCTTGGGGCTGGGTGTTTTGGCCTGGGGTTTGATGCGGTGGTTGAAATGGCTGTAACGCGCTGGACCCGGGCCGGGTCAGTCGTATGTGCGGGTGTCTTCGATCACCACACCGTCTTTGGGCAAGCTGCCTTCCGCCACGACTTCAATTGTGCCTTTCAGCTTTAAGGTTTCAGCCACCGACGCGGCATAGGCGTCTGCGTTTTCGGCCACGCCTTCAATTTGCACGGTCAACGTGTCGCTTTCGCCTGCGCGGCCCGCGATGACCCGGGCGCGGCTGATCTCTGCGTGTTTGGCCACCAAGGCGGCCACCTGTTCGGGGCGCACAAACATGCCTTTGATTTTGGTGGTTTGATCGGCCCGGCCCATCCAGCCTTTGATGCGCAGGTTTGTGCGCCCGCACGGGCTGACGCCGGGCAACACCGCCGACAGGTCGCCGGTGGCAAACCGCACCAGGGGATAATCTGGGTTCAGAACCGTCACCAACACTTCGCCTACGTCGCCGTCGGGCACGGGATCGCCTGTCCCCGGGGTCACGATTTCGATGATCACACCTTCATCCGCGATCAATCCGTCCAGGGCTTCAGATTCATACGCCACATTGCCCAGATCTGCCGTGGCGTAACACTGCCGGCAGATGATGCCACGATCCGTGTACCAGTCGCGCAAGGACGGAAACAGTGCGCCGCCCCCCACAGCGGCCTTGGTGATGGACAGGGCCAAGTTCATCTGATCGGCCTTTTCCAAAATGACTTTCAGATAATCGGGCGTACCGGCATAGGCGGTGCAGCCGATGTCATGGGCGGCCTGGGCCTGCAATTCGGTTTGGCCCGTGCCCGCCGGAAAGACAGCGGCCCCCAGGGCGTGGGCCCCGCCTTGAAACATCAGGCCTGCTGGGGTCAGGTGATACCCAAAGCAGTTTTGAACAATGTCGCCTTTGCCGATGCCCAGGGCGTGCAAGAAGCGCGCAAACCGCCACCAGTCCCCTGTTGTGCGGCCCGGTTCATACAAAGGGCCAGGGGATTGGAAGGCAAATTCAAACGCGCCGCTGCTGTATCCGCCGAAGGGCGGGTTGGCCTTTTGGGCCGCGCCCAGATCGGATTTGCGCAACACCGGCAAACGGGCCAGGGCGTCGCGCCCGGTGATGGCTGCGGCGTCGATGCCCGCCAGGTCAGCGTATCCCGGCAGTCCTTGGGCGATGGCAATTTGGGCGGGCAAGCAATCCGCCAAAGACGCGGCGCGCGCGTCAGCGGAGCGGGTTTCAAGATCGTCAAAAAAGGTCATGGCCAAATCCTTGCGGGGACGGGCCGACATTGCAAGGCTTGAGTTGCCGGTTTTGCCGTGTCAGCCTTGCACTATGAAGATTACAGTATTGGGCGCCGGGGCCTGGGGGTCTGCATTGGCCCATCATTTCCAAGCTTGCGGCCATGACGTCACAATCTGGGGGCGCAGTCCCGGACCAGGACCAGACGGGTGCACGCGCATCACGGGCGAACACCTGCCTGCGGCAGATTTCATCATCTGTTCCGTTCCGGCGCAAACCACGCGGTCGGTGGTGGCTGGGTTCGCCGATCAAATCGCGCCCACCACAGGACTGATCATCACCTCCAAGGGGGTCGAACGCGGCACCCTGGCATTGCAGTCGCAGGTTTTGGCAGAGGTGACCCCAGACAACCCCGTAGGCGTTTTGACCGGGCCAAGTTTTGCGGTGGACGTGGTGGCCAACCGCCCCACGGGGCTGACCTTGGCCTGCGCGGACCCGGTGCAGGGGCGCGTGTGGCGGGACGCTTTGGCGGGCAATGTGATCCGCACCTATTATTCGCCGGATATCATCGGGGCGCAGATCGGCGGTGCCATGAAAAACGTGATCGCCATCGCCTGTGGAATTGTGGCGGGGCGCGGCTTGGGGGCGTCGGCCCAAGCGGCGATCATGACGCGCGGCTTTGGGGAAATGTCCCGGCTGGGCCTGGCCATGGGCGCGCAGATTGAAACCTTGGGGGGCTTGTCTGGTTTGGGGGATTTGGCGTTGACGTGTCATTCCAAATCGTCGCGCAATTTCACCTATGGGTTTACGTTGGGGGAACAGGGCCGGGCCCCGCAAAGCGGAACCTTTGAAGGGGCCAAGACGGCCCAAGCCGCCCTTGAACTGGGGGCCAAGTACGACGTGGACCTGCCGTTTACCAAAACCACAGCGGCCTTGGTGGAAGGCCGGATATCGGTGGATGATGCCATCGCCGATGTGATGACACGCCCCTTGAAGGACGAAGTGGAATAATCACCCCCGCAGGGCGGGCAGTCCGATCCCGGTGCTTTCAAATCCGCCGTCCACGCTGATCAGTTGCCCGGTGACATAGCTGGCGGCATCTGAACACAAAAAGCAGATCACGTTGGCGATTTCGTCTTCTGATCCGTATCGGTTCAACGGGATTGCATCATGGTATGCGTCGATGATGTCTTGGGTGTGGACCGCCATGGCCAACTTCGTGCGCACCGGCCCCGGGGCCACGGCGTTGGCGCGGATGCCGTGTTCGCCCAGTTCGGCGGCTTGCTGTTGGGTCAAATGGATCACCGCGGCTTTTGATGTGCCGTAAGCCACCCGCAAGGTGCTGGCCCGCAGGCCCGAAATGCTGGCGATGTTGACGATGCAGCCTTTGGTCTTCTTCAATTCCGGGATTGCCGCTTGGCTGGTCAAGAACACGCCGTCTAAGTTCACAGACATCACTTTGCGCCACCGCTCAAAATCTGTGCCTTCGATGGGGCCAAAATCTGCGACGCCTGCGTTGTTCACCAGGGCATCCACTTGCCCGAACGTATCTGTTGTGCGGGCGATGATTTGGCCGCTGTCTTGCGGGTTTGACACATCCAAGGGCAGGGCGACGGTGCCTGCCAGACCGGACTGGGCTTGGGCCAATTCGTCCGCGTCCCAGTCCACCATGGCCACCTGCCAGCCTTGGTTCAAAAACAGTTTCGTGGTGGCCAATCCAATGCCGCGCGCGGCGCCTGTGACGATGGCTGTTTTGGTCATAATGTCCCCCGGCGTGTTTCAAGAACGCTATCCCATTGCTGCGAAAAGGGAAGGCCGGGTCACGTTGGCGTCAAATTATTTCCAGGGGCCTTGCCTGCACCGCGCATTCGCAACAGGGTGCCTTCAACAGGGGGGGGCGATCCATGTCCAATATGAACGATATGATCAGCGGCACGATATATGTGGCCGAAGTTTTGGCCATGCTGTTTATCTTCGTGGTGGGGGTCGCCGTCTTGGTGGCGTTGGTGCTGTTTGTGATCGACCGTTTGCAAACCGAAGACGCGATCCGGCGCAATTATCCTGTGCTGGGGCGGTTTCGATATCTGTTTTCTGCCTTGGGGGAATTCTTTCGTCAGTATTTCTTCGCTATGGACCGCGAAGAATTGCCGTTCAACCGGGCGCAGCGCGATTGGATCAAGCATGCCGCCCAAGGCAAGTCCAATACGGTGGCGTTTGGGTCCACGCGGAATTTGAACGTCCCGGGCACGCCGATCTTTGTGAACGCTGCCTTTCCCCCATTGGAACGCCAATTTGCCGAAACCCAGCCGCTGGTGATCGGGGCAGGTTGCGCGCAGCCTTATGCGGCTGCGTCGATCCTGAATATTTCAGGGATGTCTTATGGCGCGTTGTCTGCCCCAGCTGTCGAAGCGCTCAGCCGTGGGGCAAAAGAGGCGGGCATCTGGATGAACACCGGCGAAGGCGGGTTGTCGAAATTCCATTTGCGGGGGGGCGCTGACATTGTGTTCCAGATCGGCACCGCGAAATACGGCGTGCGTGATGAAAACGGCAAATTGTCCGACGCCAAGCTGGCGGATGTGGCGGCCCACCCACAAGTCAAGATGTTCGAAGTTAAGCTGGCCCAGGGGGCAAAGCCCGGCAAAGGCGGCATTCTGCCCGGCGCCAAAGTCGGCCCCGAGATCGCCGAAACGCGGGGCATTCCCGAAGGCCAAGACAGCATCAGCCCCAACCGCCACGAAGAGGTGGACACCTTCGACGACCTGATCGACCTGATCGGGCACATCCGCAAGGTCACGGGCAAACCGGTGGGGTTCAAAACTGTCGTGGGCGACCCCGAAGGATTGCGCGACCTGTTTGACGTGATTGCCCGGCGCGGGGCGCAAGCGGCCCCCGATTTCATCACCATTGATGGGGGCGAAGGGGGCACTGGGGCCGCACCCATGCCGTTGATGGATTTGGTGGGCACGTCCATCCGCGAAGCGCTGCCTTTGGTGGCGGACATGATCCGCGAATATGGATTGCGCGACCGCATTCGGTTGGTGGCGTCTGGCAAATTGGTGAACCCCGGCGACATCGCGTGGGCCTTGGCGGCGGGGGCGGATTTCGTCACATCGGCACGGGGCTTTATGTTCAGCCTTGGGTGCATCCAGGCCCTGAAGTGCAACAAGAACACTTGCCCCACCGGCATCACCACGCACGACCCGCGCTTTCAAAAGGGGTTGGTGCCGGAAGACAAATTCAAGAAAGTGGCGCGCTACGCCAAGAAGATCACCAAAGAAGTGGAAACCATCGCCCATTCCGTGGGCGTCCCTGAACCCCGCCAAATCGGGCGGGCCCATGTGCGGATTGTCCAAGACAACGGGCGATCCTTGCCCATGGACAAGATTTACCCCAGGCGAAATTGAAACCGCCGGGATCACATCCCGAATGCAGCGCTGTGTTACAGCAACTGGCGCAAGCTTGATCCCAAGTCGGTTGGCTGTAACGCGTTTTGTGCCTAGGTTGGAGCGGTAACCAAAAGGATATACCATGGCTTTCCGCTGGAAAAACAACCTGACCCACGCCGACGTGACGCCCGAACCGCTGTGGCTGAACCGGCGGCAAATCATGGCGGGTCTTGCGGGATCGGCTGCCATTGGGGCCATTGGCGGGGCCGCCTTCGGGCAAGACGCGTTGGAACCCAATTCGTATGAAGACATCACGTCTTACAACAACTTCTATGAATTCGGCACAGGCAAGGGGGATCCTGCCCAGAACGCCCACACGCTGATCACCGAAGGGTGGGAAATCGTCGTGGACGGGATGGTGGAAAATCCAGGGACCTATTCCGTGGCGCAGTTGACCGATGGGTTGACCGAAGAAGAACGCATCTATCGCTTCCGCTGCGTGGAAGCCTGGTCCATGGTGGTGCCCTGGAACGGGTTTGAGCTGAAGGACATACTGGACAAAGCGGGCGTGCAAGATGGGGCAAAATACGTGGCCTTTGAAACCGCGAACCGCCCCGATCAAATGCCCGGACTGCGCCGCCCTGTTTTGAACTGGCCGTACCGCGAAGGTTTGCGGTTGGACGAAGCGATGCACCCTTTGACCATGATGGCCACCGGCATCTATGGCAAACCCATGCCCAACCAAAACGGCGCGCCGATCCGGTTGGTGGTGCCGTGGAAGTATGGGTTCAAGTCCATCAAATCCATCGTGCGCATCACCCTGACGGACGAAGAACCGTTCACCAGCTGGAACGATGCCAATGCACGCGAATACGGGTTCTATTCCAATGTGAACCCGAACAAAGACCACCCAAGATGGTCGCAAGCCAGCGAACGGGTGATCGGCGGTGGGCTGTTTGCCAAGCGCATCCCGACATTAATGTTCAATGGGTATGAAGACCAAGTGGCCAGCCTGTACGACGGCATGGACCTGAACACGTTCTTCTGATCCTGCATCAGCCGAAGTTATGAAAGCGCGTTCCTTGGGGCGCGCTTTTTCGTTTGGCCTTTAAGACCTCGAAGCTTGTAACACTTGGAACAAGGGTGTGAGGGGGGCTGCATTGGTGGGGCAGGGGGCGTTATGTCTGGGGCACAACGTCAGAAAGGCGAACCCCATGGTGGCCCAAACGATCAACCGCGCTGTGCGCAAAATTCCCAGCTGGGCTCTTTATGTCTTGCTGCCGCTGCCGGGGATCTATGCGTTTTACTTGGCACTGACTGGGGGCTTGGGTCCCGAACCCATAAACCCCCTGGAACGTCGATACGGCGAGATTGCCTTGCAACTGCTGATCGCAGGTCTGGCCATCACGCCGCTTTTGAAATTTGCAAAGATCAATCTGGTGAAGTTTCGTCGGGCGATTGGGATCATGGCCTTTGTATACGTCTTTGCCCATCTTTTGGTGTGGCTGCTGTTGGACGTGGCCATCCTGTCCCAGATTTGGGCCGATATCGTGAAGCGCCCCTATATCACTGTGGGGATGGCGGGGTTCGTGTTGATGCTGCCGCTGGCGTTTACGTCGAACAATTGGTCCGTGCGCAAACTGGGGCCGAAATGGCGGACGCTGCACAAGGCCACCTATGCCATCGCGGTGTTGGGCGGGCTGCACTTCATTATGTTGTCCAAAGGCTTCCAACTGGAACCGCTGATTTACATGGCGGTGATCTTGGCATTCTTGGCCACGCGCCTGCCGCGATTCAATCGACGTCGCGCGACGGCCCCTGCGGCGTAACGGGACGGGCCCCATTGGCAGGGCGGAGGCCTTAAAATACCAGGGTGCTGCCGGTTTTTCGGGGATACGACAGGGATTTTTGACCTGAATCGCCCATTTTTCCCATAGCGCGACAGGAATCACAGGGAATCTTCGGCCGGTTTGATGGTGAATCGCCGGGCTTCAGGGTGTGATTCAGGGGGCGATGGTCAAAAAAACCTCCCAAATTGTGCATAAGTCGGTGTATAACCCAATATATGGGGTTCGCCGAGCAGTGCGGTCCTTTGAAAATTTGAAAACGATCGAATGAAATGCGATCGACTATTTCTCTAACCCCTTGAAAACATGGGGAATTAGAGAAAAGACAAGAAAAATACGTTTTTCTTGAAAAAAGCACTTGCGGGTTCTGATCCCTCGCCGTAGAAGCCCCCTCACCGGCGGCGCTGAGGCGCACAACGGGACGCCAGACGGGGCAGCGGCCACAAGCCAACGCCAACGAGACGGAAGAAATTTAGAGGTAGTCAGGCGGGGCGCGCCAACAAGATACGGCGCATCCTGGTTTGTTTTGTCTCACGCTCTTTGAAATTGAAAGACACATGAAGAGATATGTGGGCGGTTTGGTTCATTCGATGAACAAACAACTGCATATCGACTTACTAGGGTTACCCTTTTGGGATATCCGATGATGTAAGGTCAGCTTCACTGTTTGGACGGTTTCTTGTTTTCTTATGAAAACCAGAAGCACAACAGACAGAAAGATGATCGGTTTGAACAACCGGTCGATGTGCAGAGGTTCGAACGTCAAGGACATGCAGTAATGCATTTCAACTTGAGAGTTTGATCCTGGCTCAGAACGAACGCTGGCGGCACGCCTAA
>JAHDDS010000119.1 GCA_020629235.1 Planktomarina sp. | reverse complement strand
TTCCCAACGCTTCCAAATTTTCTGAAAATGCCAACACCTTCCCCGGCATCTGCCCGCGCTTTTGGGGGCTGATTGCGGTCTTGTGGGGAACATTGGATACACGAATCCCGGCACAAGACTGGGGTCACGCCGTGGGGGCGTGCCGACTGACCGGGGCACTATGCCGGGCAGGGGTTACCCAATCCTTAACCCACCGCGCGGTGGGGGGCGGCCCGCCCATATCAGCCGCACCTGAACCCCCCAAAAAAACACAAAAGGGCAGCGCCCAGGCGTGCCCTTCCATTCCGTTCAAATTGTCAGCGGTGGGTTATTCCGCGGGGCTTAGATCGCCAGCCATGGTGCGGCCATCGCGGCCTTCGATCATCTCAAAATTGACCTTTTGATCGTCGGCCAGCCCGGTCATACCCGCGGCTTCCACCGCCGAAATATGCACAAACACGTCTTTGCCGCCGCCCTCGGGCTCAATAAACCCGAAGCCTTTCGTTGCGTTAAACCACTTTACAGTCCCCAATGGCATGGGTCTTCTCCTCAGTTACGGGTGGCACCGGGGCCCGATTGGGACCGCAAGACGGTTGCCACTGGATCAAAGGTAGCGCAAAACCAGCAAAGACAACAGAGGGGCGCAAACAGATGGACCTTTACGGGCTGAAAACCTGTGACAGTTGCCGCAAAGCGGTGAAGGATTTGCAGGCGCGGGGGTATGATTTTGCGTATCTGGACGTGCGCAAAGACGGGGTGCCACGCGACGTTATGGCGGCGGCGTTTGCGGCCTTTGGCGACAAGTTGGTGAACAAATCATCCGCCACCTGGCGGGGGTTTTCAGAGGCTGAAAAGGCCAGTAACCCCTTGGATTTGTTGCAAGAAAATCCCACCTTGATGAAGCGGCCCTTGATCGTGCGCGACGGGGCCATGACACTGGGCTGGAAAGCAGACGCGCAGGAGATGTATCCATGAGAAACGCAGCTTTGACCCTTGGCCTGATCGGGGCCCTGATCATGTTGGTGATCGGCTTTTTCGCCTATGGCTATACCGAAGTGGCGGCCCAGCATGAAGAAGTGACCGAGGTGTTCGGCATGTTTGAAAAGCGCGAATTTGTGCGCTGGGCGTCCGTGTTGGGGCCGATTTTGGGCATCGTCGGGGCCGCCATGGCGCGGGCCCGGGCGCTGTGGGGCGGAATCGCCATGATCGTTTCGGCCGGCTTGATGTATCAGGCCTTTGGGATGACGTTCATCACCACGTTCCCCATCGCCATGGTGGGCATTGCGGGCGTGTTGGCGGTGGCCGCCGGTCGGCCCGACAAGGAAGTCAGCCACTTTTAATTCAGCGGCGTCCGCGCCGGGCCTTCCAATTTTCGGCCCGGTCCACATAGGTGCGATACCACGCATTGGCCGCTTGCAGGAAATGCGGGCGGTTGGTGGGGTGCATCCAGTGGCGGCGCAGCGTCGTGGCGCTGTAATGCGTTTCGCCGTCCGGCAGCCCCAGGGCCTGCAGCGCGGCTTTGCGCCCCAGGTACGGGGCCATCACGGTGCCCGATCCAGAATACCCCATGGCAAAATGGATGCCGTCGTGGACCCCCACTTGGGGCATATGGCTGAAGGTGTATCCGGTGTTGCCGCACCATATGTGACTGATTTTGCAGGATTTTAATTGGGGCCAAACCTCTGCCATGGTGTCGCGCAGGCGGCGTGCGGCTTTGGGCAGGGACAGCGGCACCATGGACGCGCGGCCCCCCCACAAGATGCGGGTCCCGTCGGGGGACAGGCGGAAATATGAATGGCGCGCCCGGGTTTCCACCATCATCCGCCGCCCCGGCGCCAGTTCCCCCAGCAGGTTGGGGTTCAGCGGTTCCGTGGCCGCAATAAAGCTGGGCAGCGGGAAGACCCGCTTGGCGAACCAGTTGAACGGCGCGGTGGTGTATCCGTTGGTGGCCAGGACCACCTTGTCGGCCCGCACCGCGCCTTTGGGCGTCTGGACGGTGAATGTTGTGCTTCGATCTACCGCTTCGGCCGGGCAGTCTTGGCTGACGGGAATGCCCCGCCGCAAAACGGCTTGCAGCAACCCATCGTGATATTTCCATGGGTGCAAGGCGCGGTGGCCAGGGAAGTAGAGGCCCCCGAAATACTGCGGCGTGGTGATGTGATCAGCCAGGCCCGCCCGGTCCACCACCTGCACCGCCTGGGGTGTGAAGCGTTGAACCGATTTGGCCACCCGGGCTTGGGTATCCAGGTGCGATGGCATCCATGCCAGCTGGATGCGCCCCGTGGCTTGCAGATCGCAATCAATTCCTTCGCGGTCGATCAGATCCAGCACAAAATCCAAGGCGGTTTGCGCTTCTGCGAACAGTCCATCAGCCACTGCTTCGCCATAGTCCGCCTTCAGCGTGTCCCACCCCAGGCGCGGGTGCGCGCCGGTCATACCGCCGTTGCGCGTGCTTGCCCCTTTGCCCGGATGGCCCGCATCAATCACCGCCACTTTGGCGCCTGCGTCATGGGCCGCGATGGCCGCCGATAGGCCGGTGTATCCCGCGCCGATGATCAACACATCCACTTGGGCAGGCGGCGTGTCAGGCAGGTCCGTCCAGGTGACGTCTTCCCACCAGTAAGGGGTGCCGGGCGTGGCGTCGGGGGTAAAGATGTGGTCTGGCATCGGTACCTCGTGCAAGTGGCTTGCACAAAGTCTACTGGCTTATCAGCTGTCGGCAACCAAATCTGGTGCCACGGCTTCCTGCGCCAAGTCCGCCACCACTTGGTCCATGGCCACCACCTGGCTTTGCTTGGACCCCAAGCGGCGCATGGACACGGTGCGGTCTTCCACTTCCTTCATGCCCACCGCCAGGATCACGGGCACCTTGGCGACCGAATGTTCGCGGACCTTATAGTTGATCTTTTCGTTGCG
>JAHDDS010000118.1 GCA_020629235.1 Planktomarina sp. | reverse complement strand
TGCACGTCAAATACATGGGCACCAAGCGGTTCGGCTTGGACGGCGGCGAAAGCCTGATCCCGGCCATGGAACAGATCATCAAACGCGGCGGTGCCTTGGGCGTGCGCGACATCATCATCGGTATGCCCCACCGGGGGCGCTTGTCGGTTTTGGCCAACGTCATGGGCAAACCCTATCGCGCGATTTTCAACGAATTTCAGGGCGGCAGTTACAAGCCCGAAGATGTGGACGGATCAGGTGACGTGAAATACCACCTGGGCGCGTCCAGTGACCGGGCATTTGATGGCAACAACGTCCACCTGTCCCTGACGGCCAACCCGTCCCACCTGGAAGCCGTGAACCCCGTGGTCTTGGGCAAGGCGCGGGCCAAGGCCGATCAAAACAATGACGCAGAAGACCGGACATCCGTGTTGCCCGTTTTGTTGCACGGCGATGCGGCCTTTGCGGGCCAAGGCGTGGTGGCGGAATGCTTCGGCTTGTCCGGCCTGAAGGGACACAAAACGGGCGGTACGATGCACATCGTGGTGAACAACCAAATCGGGTTCACCACCGCCCCGCATTTCAGCCGGTCGTCCCCGTATCCCACCGACATCGCATTGATGGTGGAATGCCCCATTTTCCACGTCAACGGCGACGATCCAGAAGCCGTGGTGCACGCCGCCAAAGTGGCCACTGAATTCCGCCAGAAATTCAAAAAGGACGTGGTGATCGACATCATCTGTTACCGCCGGTTTGGTCACAACGAAGGGGATGAACCGATGTTCACAAACCCCTTGATGTACAAAAAGATCAAAACGCAGAAGACGTCCTTGACGATCTATACCGAACGGCTGGTGCGCGACGGGCTGATCCCCGAGGGCGAGATCGAGGACATGAAAGCTGCCTTCCAAGCCAAGCTGAACGAAGAGTTCGAGGCAGGCAAAAACTTCAAACCCAACAAGGCCGACTGGCTGGATGGAAAGTGGTCCCACCTGGACAAACGGGGCGAAGAATATGAACGCGGCCAGACCCCCATTGCGGAAGAAACCTTCAACGAAGTGGGCAAAGCCCTGACCGCTGTGCCCGATGGGTATCCGCTGCACAAAACCGTGGCACGCATGTTGGATGCCAAGGCCAAGATGATCGCCGATGGCGAAGGTATCGACTGGGCCACGGGCGAAGCTTTGGCATTCGGGTCCCTTTTGACAGAAGGGTATCCTGTGCGCTTGGCCGGCCAAGACAGCACGCGCGGCACCTTCAGCCACCGCCATTCCGGGCTGGTGAACCAAAACACCGAAGAACGACATTACCCGCTGAACCACATCCGCAAAGGCCAAGCCAACTACGAAGTGATCGACAGCATGCTGTCGGAATATGCGGTGCTGGGCTTTGAATACGGCTATTCCTTGGCCGAACCCAACGCCTTGACCCTATGGGAAGCGCAGTTCGGCGATTTTGCCAACGGTGCGCAGATCATGTTCGATCAGTTCATAAGCAGCGGCGAAAGCAAATGGCTGCGCATGTCGGGCCTCGTGTGCCTGCTGCCCCACGGGTACGAAGGGCAAGGGCCAGAACATTCGTCGGCGCGCCTGGAACGGTTCTTGCAGATGTGCGGCCAAGACAACTGGATCGTGGCCAACTGCACGACACCTGCGAATTACTTCCACCTGCTGCGCCGCCAGATCCACCGCACCTATCGCAAGCCGCTGATCTTGATGACGCCGAAATCCTTGTTGCGCCACAAGCTGGCGGTCAGCAAACGCGAAGATTTCACCACCGGGTCCAGCTTCCACCGCATCCTGTGGGACGACGCGCAATACGGCAATTCGGACACCAAATTGGTGGCCGATGACAAGATCAAACGCGTGGTGATGTGTTCGGGCAAAGTGTACTTCGATCTGCTGGAAGAACGCGACGCGCGCGGCATCGACGATGTGTACCTGATGCGCATCGAACAGTTTTACCCCTTCCCGGCCATTTCCATGGTCAAGGAATTGGAACGCTTTGCTGGGGCCGAAATGGTTTGGTGCCAAGAAGAACCAAAGAACCAAGGGGGCTGGACCTATATCGAGCCCAACATCGAATGGGTGCTGGGCCGGATTGGGGCCAAGCACAAACGGCCCGTATATGCTGGCCGCGCCATTTCCGCCTCGCCGGCCACTGGCTTGGCCTCTGCCCACAAAGCCCAACAAGCAGCACTGATTGACGAAGCGCTGACCGTTAAAGGATCGAAAGAATGACTGAAGTTCGCGTCCCCACCCTTGGCGAATCCGTGACCGAGGCCACCGTGGCCACCTGGTTCAAAAAGCCCGGCGATGCCGTGGCGGTGGATGAAATGCTGTGCGAGTTGGAAACCGACAAAGTGACCGTCGAAGTCCCCAGTCCCGTGGCGGGTACGATGGCTGAAATCGTGGCGTCCGAAGGCACCACCGTTGGCGTCGATGCGCTGTTGGCGCAGATCACCGAAGGGGGCGCAGATGCGGCCCCGGCGGACAAAGCGCAAGACAAAGCCCCCGCCGCAAAAGAAGAAACCCCGGCCCCCATCCCCGACGCAGGCGGCGACAGCGTGCCGGTGATGGTCCCCACCCTGGGGGAAAGCGTGTCGGAAGCGACCGTGGGCACCTGGTACAAGAAAGCCGGTGACACAGTGGCCCAAGACGAAATGCTGTGCGAGTTGGAAACCGACAAAGTCAGCGTCGAAGTCCCTGCCCCCGCCGCAGGCGTGTTGGGCGAAATCCTGGCGGCCGAAGGCAGCACCGTGCAGGCTGGCGGCCAGTTGGCCACCATCGGCGGCGCATCTGGTCAATCCAGTGGATCGTCAGGCAATGATCGGCCCCAATCCGCCCCTGAAGCGACGGCCCCCATCATCCCCGCCGCGACCCCCAAGGCAGACGTCGAAGACGCCCCATCCGCCAAGAAAATGATGGCCGACAACAACATGGCCCCCGGCAGCGTACAGGGCACCGGCAAAGACGGGCGCGTGATGAAAGAAGACGTGCAAAAGGCCCTGGC
>JAHDDS010000048.1 GCA_020629235.1 Planktomarina sp. | reverse complement strand
GAACCCCTCTTTCCAGGTTGAAAACCTGGCGTCCTAACCGATAGACGAACGGGACGCATCGTGTGGGCCGCTTCTAGGCAAAGCCAAAGACCTTCGCAAGGGGGTTTTTGCGCGGGGCATGCAGATTCATGGCAAGCTTGGCGTCAGGCCGGGGCCGCGTCTTCCAAGCGCAATTGGGGCCGGGTGCGCCCTTGCCAATGGTTCAATTCCAACCGCCCAGCCACATGGAACTTGCGGCCCTTGTGATCTGACAATTCTGCGCCCAAGGGGCTGGCAAAAGCGTTGAACGCGATGGTGTCCAGGCTGTGGCCCATACCGTCCGACAGCGTCAATTTCAGGTGCCCGTCGCCCACGGGCTTGGCAAAGGCCACGCCCAAATCCGGCAGGGCAAAGCGTGGGGCAGGGGCCCCTGCACCATATGGCCCTGCGGCGTCCAGGCTTTCGATCAGGTCAACGGTGGCGGCCCCCGGCATCAAAACCCCGTCGACCCGCACCTCGCCAGCGCCCAAACGGTCCGCGCCTTGGGCCGCCAACAATTCCCCCAACCGGGCCATGGCGGGGTCCAACTGGGCGCGGGTCAGCGTCAGCCCGGCGGCCATTTTGTGCCCGCCGCCCTTTTCGATCATCCCGTCGCGGGCCAAGCGTTGAATTGCTGCCCCCAGATCAATGCCTGACACAGACCGCGCGCTGCCCTTGCCCACATCGCCGTCAAAGCCGATCACGACCGACGGTCGGTTGGCGGCTTCTTTCAGCCGCGCGGCCACAATGCCCACCACGCCGGGGTGCCAGCCATCGTCGGCGGCCCACACCAGGGGGCCCGCCATGCCGCGGGCGTCTGCTTGGGCCAAAGCCGCTTCGCGCACGGCGCTTTCCACGGCGCGGCGTTCTGCGTTCAGTGCTTCCAATCGTTCGGCCAGTGCGGCGGCCTCATACGGGTCTTGGGTCGACAGCAACCGCGCGCCCAGGTCGGCCGCCCCAATGCGCCCGCCAGCGTTGATGCGCGGGCCCAGGACATATCCCAAGTGGTATGCTTCGGGCGCGCGGTCCAGTCGGGCCGTGTCCGACAGGGCCGCCAAACCGGGCCGCCCGCGCCCGGCCATCACCCGCAAGCCCTGGCGCACAAAGGCGCGGTTGACCCCCACCAAGGGGGCCACGTCCGCGACCGTGGCCAGCCCCACCAAATCCACCATGGCCATCAGGTCTGGACTGGCAATGTTTTGGCCGCGCAACTGGCGGCGCACTTCCACCAGGGTCAAAAACACCACGGCAGCGGCGCACAGATGGGCCAAATCGCCTGTTTCGTCCTGCCGGTTGGGGTTCACCACCGCCAAGGCCGGGGGCAGTGTTTCGCCGCCCAAGTGGTGATCCAGCACAATCACATCGGCCCCTTTGGCGGCGGCCAACGCGTCGTGGGACAGGGTCCCGCAATCCACGCAGATGATCAGGTCATGATCTTGCGCCAGGCCTGCCATTGCCGGGGCGTTCGGCCCGTATCCTTCGTCGATCCGGTCGGGGACATAGATCGTGGCTGGCAGGCCAAAATGCGCAAAAAACCCGTGCAGCAAGGCCGCAGAGCTGCCCCCATCCACGTCATAGTCCGCGAAGATCGCGATGGTGTGGCGCGCAGTGATGGCCGCGACGATGCGTTCGCCCGCAGCGCCCATGTCTTTCATCACCAAGGGGTCAGGCAAAAGATCGCGCAGCGCGGGGGTCAAAAACCCGTCCACGTCTTCGGTGCTGACCCCGCGTCGCGCCAAGATCAGGCACAATGCGTGGGACAGCCCGGTGGCTTGGGTCAACGCTTCGGCAGCGCGGGTCACGCCCGCGTCAGGGCCAACCCAACGCCGCCCCGTCAGCGAGGTGTCGACCCCCAGCAAAACGTCAGACAGGGTTGCGGTACGTCATCCGCCGCACAGACCCGGTCTTGGACCGCATCAAAATGGTTTCAGCGGTCAGATATCCCACTTCGCGCTTGATGCCCGACACGATGGACCCGTCGGTGACACCCGTGGCAGCAAAGATCACGTCCTGGGTCACCAGATCGTCGCGGGTATAGACGCGGTCGAAGTTGGTGATGCCCGCCTTGCTGGCGCGGCCCCGTTCGTCGTCGTTGCGGAAAAGCAATTTGCCGTACATCTGCCCGCCCATGCATTTCAGGGCCGCCGCAGCCAGCACCCCTTCGGGCGCGCCGCCTGATCCCATGTACATGTCGATGCCGGTGCTGGCTTCTGCGCAGTGGATCACACCGGCCACATCGCCGTCTGTGATCAACCGCACGGCCGCACCAGTGCTGCGGATTTCTTCGATCGTGGCTTCGTGGCGGGGGCGGTCCAGGACGCACACGGTGATGTCGTCGGTGGAACAGCCTTTGGCCGACGCCAGGGCGTTCACCCGTTCAGATGGGGTCATGTCCATGGTCACCACCCCGTCGCGGAACCCTGGGCCGATGGCCAGTTTGTCCATGTAAACGTCGGGGGCGTGCAACATCGACCCGCGCGGGCCCATGGCGATGACGGTCAGGGCGTTGGGCATATCCTTGGCCGTCAAGGTGGTGCCTTCCAACGGGTCCAAGGCGATGTCCACGGCGGGTCCTGTGCCTGCGCCCACTTCTTCACCGATGTACAGCATCGGCGCTTCGTCGCGTTCGCCTTCGCCGATCACCACCACGCCTTGAATTTGCAATTTGTTCAGCTGTTCGCGCATGGCGTTCACCGCCGCTTGGTCGGCGGCTTTTTCATCGCCGCGCCCGATCAGTTTGGCAGAGGCCAGGGCCGCAGCCTCAGACACGCGGGCCAGGGACAGCGACAGGCCACGGTCGTGGAATTCGGGGGTATCGGTCATGGGATCGGTTCCTTTGGCAATGGCCGGAAAACTTTGGATGCCATGGGCTTAGGCCCCATCGATCCGTAAAACAAGGTGGGGCGCGCTAACGCGGGCGCTAAACCTCTTCTATGCGCAGGGCGACAGCGTGTCCGCCCATGACTTTGGTGGCTTCCATCGCCGACAGGGCGGAATCCAACGCGTCGCGGGTGGTTTTGTGGGTCACGATCAGCACCTGGGCCAGGCCTTCGGTTTCGCCTTGTTGGCGCATCTGCGCGATGGACACCCCTGCTTCGCCCAGGCTGGCGGCCACTTTGGCCAAAGCGCCGGGCTTGTCTGTCAAATGCAGCCGCACATAAAACGCAGCCGGTGTGTCGGCCTTGGCGGCTTTGGCTTTGGCCAATTTGGCCGCCGGTTGCCCAAAGGTGGCCACCCGTGTGCCGCGCGCGATATCCAGAATATCGGACATGACCGCGCTGGCGGTGGGGCCTTCGCCGGCGCCCGCGCCGCGCAACACGATGGTGCCGCTGTCGCCGCCTTCCAAAATCACCATGTTGGTGCCACCTTCCAGTTGCCCCAAGGGCGACAGCCGCGGCACAAGACACGGCGTCATGCGCTGTTCCAGCCCGCGCCCCGTCATTTGCGCCACCCCCAACAGCTTGATGCGATATCCCATGTCGGCGGCGGCGCGAATGTCTTCGATGGTGATGGACCCGATGCCTTCCAACACGACGCCGTCGAAATCCACCTGGGTGCCAAAGGCGATGGACGACAGCAAAGCCAGTTTGTGGCCCGCATCAATCCCGCCCACGTCCAAGTTGGGGTCCGCTTCCAGGTATCCCAGATCACTGGCTTCTTTGAAGACCGCGTCATAGGGCAGCCCGGCGGTTTCCATCCGCGTCAGGATGTAATTGCACGTGCCGTTCATCACCCCCAACACGCGGGTGATTTCATTGCCCGCCAGGCCTTCGGTCAGGGCCTTCACCACCGGAATGCCCCCCGCCACAGCCGCTTCAAAGCGGATCAGTTTGCCGCTGGCTTCTGCCGCAGTGGCCAGGGCTTGCCCGTGGACCGCCAGCATGGCCTTGTTGGCCGTGACCACGTCATGGCCCGCTGCGATGGCGGCTTCTGTTGCCGCTTTGGCCGGGCCGTCGGTGCCGCCCATCAGTTCCACAAACACGTCGATGTCGTCGCGTTTGGCCATGGCCACGGGATCGTCTTCCCAGGCGAAGGCGGACAATGACACGCCGCGGTCTTTGTCTTTGGACCGGGCCGAAACAGCCACGATTTCAACCGCCCGCCCGGTGCGCGCTTCAATCAAGGCGGCATTGCGGTTGATCATACGAATGACGCCGACCCCAACGGTTCCAAGTCCAGCAATGGCAAGGCGCAGGGGGGCAGGGGTCATGGGGGTCTCTCCGATTTGGGGCCGATATGTATGTGTGCGCCCGTTTAGGCCAGGTCCAAGCGGGGTGCAATCGTTGGATACGTGGTGTCACCTGTGCCTGCCAGATCGACGGGTGCAGACATGTGCCCAGGCGTCAAAGGTGCTGCCCCCAAACCACGCAGGTCTTTTGGCTTAAAGTGACGGGGTTTGGATGGCTGTGCCCAACCGCGCGCGTTCGGCATTGGTTAAAATTTGGCCCCGCACCAAACCGCGCCGGGACAGAAGGCGCGCGCGTTCGGCGGACGTCAAGATTGATCCGCGCACCCGGGCCGCCCGGGCGTTCACCCGGCCCACGCGGGACGAAATATCTGTTTCAATCCGCTGGCGATCCACCGGGCGGGCCTGGGGGATTTGGTCGATCTGCACAAATTCGGGATAACTCGCCCCGTCCAGGCGCGCCTGGCGGTCCGCATCAATCGGCGGCAGTTCGGTGCAGCCCGCCACCAGCCCCGACAGAGCTGCCACAAAAAAGGATCGAAGCGCCATGGTGGTCCATTCGTTTGCTGACGCCACGCTACTGACTTGGGCGGGCGGGTTCAACCAATGGACAGGGGGAAGTTTACGCGCCCATCATCCGTTTGCGCCGTTTTTTGATGCGATCATCGGCCGCTTGGGTGCCATCGTGGAAACTGCCAAAGACCTTGTCCCACGGAATTTCAAGCGATCCATAGTTACATTCAAAATATCGGTGATGCATTTGGTGGTGGAAGGTGCCCAAGGCCAAGCGGTTGTCGTCTTTGACCACCAAGCCTTCAAAGCCCGTGTGCGTCGTGGCCGCCGTTAAGGTATAGTACTGCAGGTGAAACAGAATGTGGATCGGATGGGCCGCCACCACCCAATGCACCAGCACGGACCCCAGAAAAATCAGCTGTTCGATTGGGTGCATCGACAGCCCCGACCAGGGACCGACGTTGATGTTGCGGTGGTGCAGGGCGTGCACGTGTTTGTACACCACCGGGATGTGCAAAAAGCGGTGGATCCAATAGAAATAGAAACTTTCCCAAACGGGGATCAGGAAAAACAGGGCGATGAACCATATGGGATTTGCCGCCCACGTCAGCATCGGGGCGTATCCGTTGGCCATGGCCCAGAACATCAGCACCTCGTACCCCGTCCAAATCCCCACGCCGGGACCCAAGGTCCAGAACATATTGTCGCGCACCTGCCCGCCCCAGGTGAACTGTCGGCCGTTTTTCATCAGGGGCCGGGGGTCGTATTTCAGGTTTTGGCCCTGGGCCGTGAAGGTGTAAAACCACAGGTGCAGCCCGCCGGCCACCAGGGTCATCAACACCATGTTGCGCGCCCACATGGCGAAGATCCAACCGGGGGCCAAGGTTTTGGTGACCTCCAGCGGCGGTTGGAACCAATAGAAAGAGATCAGCGCCAAACCCACGATCACCAGCTTTTCGGAGATCACAAACCACGAATTCCACACCCATCGTGCTGCCGCCTTGGGCTGCGGCGGCCAACGGAACAGGGGATTGGTTTGGATCGGCACGGGCGGGGTGTGGTGCCAGCCTTCCAGGGGGGCATCGGACATGGGCTGCGAACCTTTGCTTGGGCCAGGCAAGTGTGACAGCCGCGGCGGCGATTGCAATGGTTTTGCACCGTCCATCCGTGGCCCCGCGCCAAAGCGCGCACGCCAGCCATTGATCTGAACGCGCGTTCAGTTATGGATGGGGCATGGCACGCAAGACCGGCTCTCATTCCGAAATCACGGGTCCGAAGATCCAAGCCGCAGCGCTGCGGCTGTTTTCGCAACACGGATACGCCGCCGTGTCCATGCGCCAGATCGCGGCGGATGTGGGGGTGCAGGCCGGGGCGATTTACAACTATGTCCCCGACAAACAAACCCTGCTGAGCGAATTGTTGGTGTCCCATATGGAAGCGCTTTTGGCGTCTTTGGACCCGGGGCCTGACGATCCGATCCAAGCTTTGGAAGCCTTCGTGCGCCATCACATCGCCTATCACTTGCCGCGCCCGGACGATGTTTTCATCTCCTATATGGAGTTGCGCAATTTGACGCCGGACAATCACGCCACCGTCAGCGGCTTGCGCCAAACCTATGAAGCGACGTTGGAATCGATCCTGGCTGAAGGCGTGGCCGCCGGCCAATTCCACGTGCCCGATGCCAAGATCGCCAGTTATGCCATCATCGCACTTCTGACCGGGGTGGTGAATTGGTTCAAACCCGACGGCCGGCTCAGCGCGGAAGGGTTGGCCGACGAATATTGGCAAATGGTGGCGCAGTTGGTGGGGCTGCAGGTCGCAAATGGCGGCGACAGCCCGGCGGGCTGAGGTGTGTGCTGCCCGCATCTTAAGCGAAGGGCAGACCATGAAAATCGGATTTATTGGCTTGGGCAATGTGGGGGGCAAACTGTCGGGCAGTTTGCTGCGCAATGGCAAGGATTTGGCGGTCCATGACCTTGATGCAGATCTTGTGGGCAAATTCGTGGGTCAGGGCGCGCGCGACGGGGGCAGCCCTGCAGACTTGATGCAAAGCTGCGACGCCGTGATCACATGTCTGCCCAGCCCCGCTGCCAGCGACGCGGTGATGCAAGACATGTTGCCCCACGTGACCGACGGTAAAATCTGGATGGAAATGTCCACCACCGACGAGGCAGAGGTGAAACGCCTGGGCGCCTTGGTGATGGAACGGGGTGGTGCTGCGGTGGATTGTCCCGTGTCGGGTGGGTGCCACCGGGCGGACACGGGCAATATTTCGATCTTTGCGGGCTGTGACCGGGCCACATTCGACCGCATCCTGCCCCTGCTGACCACCATGGGGCGGCGCGTTTTGCACACGGGCGATTTGGGCAGCGCATCGGTCCTGAAGGTGCTGACGAACTTCCTGGCCACGGCAAACCTGATCACCTGCGCCGAAGCGCTGACAGTGGCCAAAGGCGCTGGTATGGATTTGGGCGTGGCCTATGAAGCGATGGCCATGTCGTCGGGCACCAGCTTTGTCCATGAAACCGAAAGCCAGGTGATCTTGAACGGGTCGCGCGACATCAGCTTTACGATGGACTTGGTGGCCAAAGACATCGGCCTGTTCCAAGACGTGGCGGACCGGGCGGGGGTGCCGCTTGAGATGAACCCGCTGATGATCAAAATCTTCCAAGACGGGATCGCCCGATACGGGCCGCGCGAATTGTCCCCCAACATCATTCGGCGGCTGGAAGACGCCACCGGCTTGGACGTCCGCGCCCCCGGATTTCCGGCAGAAATGGTGGACGACGAACCAGAAGAACCAGGCTATGAGGTGGTGGTGAAGCGCTGACGCCGTTTTCTGAAACAGAAAACGGGCAAGATTTTCTGTTTCAGAAAATCTTTCGCCCGGGCCGCAAGCGCGCTATGGGCCACCCATGACCGACACCGTTTTGTTCCGCCTTGACGTTGCCCCCGCCCGCCGGGTGGTGGCTTTGGCGTTCCTGATTGCCCTGGCGGTGATTTTGATTTTAACCGCTTTGATGTCCGACATGTCGTTTGGCTTTCGTGCGGCGGCCCTTGGGTTTGGGCTTGGCGCGGCTTGGGCGGGGCGGGCCATGGCGCGCGGCACACGCCACGCCGTGGAACTGCGCGACGATGGGGTTTATTTGTCCAACGGCACGGTGTTGGCCCGTTTGGACGACATCGAACAAGTGGACCGGGGCATGTTCGCCTTAAAACCATCCAACGGGTTTGCGCTGAAATTGCGCCACGCCCCAGGGTTTGCCTTTTGCCCGGGGCTTTACTGGCAGGTGGGGCGCACCTTGGGCATCGGGGGCGTGACATCGCGCGGCGCGGGCAAAGCGTTCGCCGATGGGCTGACCATGCACTTGGCCGTCGTCCGGGGGGACGTGGACTTAAAATAATTCCCATCACCGCCGCACCAAAATTTGCTTTCAGTTTGCGGGTGCGGGTGTAGGGTCGCCCCAGGGTAACAATCGGTAAAGGGACATCCGATGCAACAGCAGGGCGAGCCGAGCTTTCGGGAAAGTGTGGATATCATGGTGGGGCGCGCCATGAAGCTGATGGATCTGCCGCCGGGGTTGGGGGAAAAGATCCGGGTGTGCAACGCCACCTATACCGTGCGCTTTGGCGTGCGACTGCGCGGCGAAGTGAAGACCTTCACGGGATACCGCGCTGTGCATTCTGAACATATGGAACCGGTCAAAGGCGGCATTCGGTATTCCATGGGGGTGAACCAGAATGAGGTCGAGGCCCTGGCGGCCCTGATGACGTATAAATGCGCTTTGGTGGACGCGCCCTATGGCGGGTCAAAGGGCGGGCTGTGCATCGACCCGCGCGAATGGGAAGAAGAAGAATTGGAACGCATCACGCGTCGCTTCGCCTATGAATTGATCAAGCGCGACTTGATCAACCCGTCCCAAAACGTTCCGGCCCCCGACATGGGCACAGGCGAACGGGAAATGGCCTGGATCGCGGATCAATACCAACGCATGCACACCACCGACATCAACGGGCCGGGCTGTGTCACGGGCAAACCCGTCGGCGCGGGCGGCATCGTGGGCCGCACAGAAGCCACGGGCCGCGGCGTGCAATACGCCTTGCGCGAATTTTTCCGCAACCCCAGCGATGTGGCCCAAGCGGGCCTGTCGGGCACCTTGGACGGCAAACGCATCGCGGTGCAGGGTTTGGGCAACGTGGGATACCACGCGGCTGCGTTCTTAAGCTTGGAAGACGGGGCCAAAATCACCTGCGTGATGGAACGCGACGGCATGGTGCACAGCGATGCGGGCCTGGACATCGACGCCTTGCGCGACTGGATCGCCGAACACGGCGGCGTCAAGGGCTTTCCCGGGGCCACCTATGACCCTGACGGCAGCAAAGGCCTGGAAAGTGACTGCGAAATCTTGATCCCGGCTGCGCTGGAAGGCGTGATCCACAAAGACAACGCCGGTCAGATCAAAGCCGCGTTGATCATCGAAGCCGCCAACGGGCCAGTAACCGCCAGCGCCGACGCGATCCTGCGCGACAAGGGCAAGATCATCATCCCCGATATGTATGCCAACGCGGGCGGGGTGACGGTGTCTTACTTCGAATGGGTCAAAAACCTGTCGCATATCCGCTTTGGGCGCATGCAACGCCGCGCGGAAGAAGCGCGCCATCAGCTTTTGTTCGACGAATTGGATCGTTTGGACAAATTGATGGGCGACAAATGGTCCATGAGCGATAATTTCAAAAACAAGTACCTGAAAGGGTCCGATGAATTGGAATTGGTCCGGTCGGGCTTGGACGACACCATGCGCGGCGCGTATCAGTCCATGGCAGAGGTTTGGCGCAGCCGCGACGACGTGCCAGATATGCGGACCGCAGCCTATCTGGTGGCCATCGAAAAAGTCGCCTCCAGCTATCGCGCGAAGGGTTTGTAGCGCGCGATTTCTGAACCAGAAATCGCGGCAAAATCTGGATCAGATTTTGGGGGCGCTGCCCCGCCGCCTTTGGCGGCCCCCCGAGGTATTTTTCCTCAAAGTGAAGGGGACGCTGACTGTTGTAATCTGACAGCCTCGCGGTATGGTTGTATGCCGAGGCTTGCGGGGGATTTTATATGTTGCGAAATGCCTTTGGCGTAATTTTTGCCTTTGCCGTTCTGGCGGGTTGCGCCGTGTCGCCTGGCCAGACGGCCCAACCCAAGGCGCAGGGGGGCAAGACTTTCCTTGTGGCGTCTGCCCTGTGGGGCGACCCGGTGTTTGACAACGATGTGCTGACCTTTGCCGACAGTTTGCGGGCGGCCGTGGGTGGATTGGCGGGTCAGAAACTCTATGGATATACGTCCCCGCGCACCACCCGGCACGATGGGACAGCCCCCCAAGTTATCGCCGATTTTGCGGCCCGGGCCGTGGATGGGCGGGACGTGGTGGTGGCCATGTGGACCACCCACGGGCAGGTGGGATACCTGGCGGTGAAAGACGCCAAGGCACAACAAGTGACCGGCGTGGTGGAAGCCGCGGATCTGAACCAACTGTTGGCCCCTTTGGACAATGATCTGCAGGTGGTGATTTTGCAGGCCTGTTTTTCCGGGTCTTTGATCGACGGATTGAAGCACCCCAACCGCATTATCTTGACGGCCGCTGCCAAGGACCGGTCGTCGTTCGGATGTCGTCCCAACAACGCCAACACCTGGTTCATCGAAAGCATGAACGCGGCGCTGGCCCAGGGCGGCAGTTGGGGCAAAGTATTCGCCACCACGAAATCCATCGTGCGGGCCAAAGAAAAATCCCAAGGCATCCGGGCCGAAGCGTTTTCGAATCCCCAGTCCTTCATCGGGGCCAACATGCGCGGGGTTTGGCGTCAGCCGCTCTGAGGCCGGAAATTGGCGCATTTTTGCTTTTGCGCCTGCGGGTTTTGCGCCACTGTCCAGGTAAGGGGGCACCATGGCGTTTTCTGCACTCAGGGTTTTGAAGGAAGGCTTGACCGGCAACTCCGGCTGGACCCCCCATTGGCGCGATCCTGCACCCAAAGACGAATATGATGTGGTGATCATCGGCGGTGGCGGGCACGGCTTGGCCACAGCGTATTACCTGGCCAAGGACCACGGCATCACCAATGTGGCTGTGCTGGAAAAGGGCTGGATCGGCGGCGGCAACGTGGGCCGCAACACCACCATCGTGCGGGCCAATTACATGATGCCCGGCAATTCTGAATTTTACAGCCATTCGCTGAAGCTGTGGGAAGGGTTGGAACAAGACCTGAACTATAACGTCATGCATTCCCAACGCGGGCAAATCACCTTGTTCAACAGCGATGGGGCCCGCGATGCGGCCATGCGGCGGGCCAATGCGGTGATCAACCAGGGCGACGATGCGGAGTTGCTGTCGGTGGGTCAGTTGAAGAAAACGCTGCCCTATCTGGATTATGACCAAACCCGGTTTCCGATTTACGGCGGCATGCTGTACCGCCGGGCCGGCACAGCGCGCCACGACGCGGTGGCCTGGGGCCTGGCGCGCGGCGCAGACCGGCGCGGCGTGGACATCATCCAAAATTGCGAAGTCACCGGCATCGACACCCAAGGCGGCGTTGTGCAGGGGGTCCAAACCAGCCGCGGCCCGATCCGCGCCAAGAAGGTGGCCATCGTGGTGGCGGGGCGGTCGGCCCAAGTGGCGGCCATGGCGGGTATGCGCCTGCCCATCGAAAGCCACGTGTTGCAGGCCTTTGTGACTGAGGGGCTGAAACCCTGCATCGATCACGTCGTCAGCTATGGCATGTTGGGGCATTTTTATATCAGCCAGTCCGACAAAGGCGGGCTGGTGTTCGGGGGCAATTTGGACGGTTATGCCAGCTATGCCGCGCGGGGGAACTTGCCCATGGCCGAACACGTGTGCGAAGCGGCCATGACGCTGATGCCCATGATCGGACGCGCCAAAATGCTGCGGTCTTGGGGCGGGATCATGGACATGTCGTCGGACGGATCGCCCATCATTGATAAAACGCACATCGACGGTCTCTATTTCAACGGCGGGTGGTGTTATGGCGGGTTCAAAGCCATCCCGGCGTCGGGCAATTGCTATGCCCATTTGATCGCCCAGGATCGGCCCCATCCAGCGGGGGCGGGGTTCCGGTTGGACCGCTTTGCCACGGGCCGCGGCCTGATGGATGAAGAAGGCACCGGCAGCCAGCACAATTTGCACTGAAAGGACGCACGCCATGAAAATCCCATGCCCCCTGTGCGGCGCCCGTGACAGCCGCGAATTTTCCTATCTGGGCCACGCCGGGCTGTTGGACCGTCCTGCGCCCGACGCGGGCGATGCGGCTTGGGATGATTACCTGCACAACCGCGACAACCCGGCGGGCGTCACCGAGGACCTTTGGTCCCATGATTACGGCTGTGCGGCCTGGGTCGTGGTGACCCGCAACACAGCCACCCACGGCATCCTGTCGTCGCGCTTGGCCAAGGACGGCGCGGCATGAGGGTTGCAGGGTTCGGCCACGCAGTCGACACCGCGCAACCGGTGTCCTTCACCTTCGACGGAAAACGATTTTCGGGGGGGCAAGGGGACACGCTGGCCTCTGCTTTGTTGGCCAACGATGTGCGCTTGGTGGGACGGTCCTTCAAATACCATCGCGCCCGCGGAATCGTCACCACGGGTTCAGAAGAACCAAATGCGCTGGTGACGCTTACACGGGGGGCGGCCGTTACCCCCAATACGCGGGCAACGATGCAGCCGATCTACCAAGACATGGCAGCGAACTCTCAAAACGCCTGGCCGTCCCGTGCCTTTGACCTTCTGGCCGCGAACGATCTGCTGTCGCCGTTCCTGGGGGCTGGGTTTTATTACAAGACGTTTATGTGGCCCCAATCTTTCTGGGAAAAGGTTTACGAACCGTTAATTCGCCGCGCGGCGGGGTTGGGGGCGTTGGATCCCACCTATGACGGCACCCGATTCGAGAAAGCCTATGCCCACTGCGACGTGCTGGTGATTGGGGCTGGGCCCGCTGGATTGATGGCCGCATGGACCCTGGGGCAGGCGGGCCTGGATGTGATCTTGGCTGATGAACACGACACCCTGGGCGGGCGGTTGTTGCTGGAATCTGAGACCATCAACCACACCCCCGGCCACATCTGGGCGGCAGAGATGGCCGAAAAGCTGCACGCCATGGACACCGTGCGGATCATGGCCAACACCACCGTCACCGGGGCATACGACCAGGGGGATTTCGGCGCGCTGCAACGCAATGATGCGCATCTGGCCAACCCCGATGCGACCCTGCCCACCGAAACCTTCTGGCGCATTGCCACGCGCGGGGCGGTGCTGTGCGCAGGCGCGGGGGAACGCCACATCGCGTTTCCTGACAATGACCGTCCCGGCGTGATGCTGGCGGGGGCGGTGCGCGGATATCTGAACAAATACGGCGTGGCCGCAGGGGCGCGCGTGGCGGTGTTTGCCAACAACGACAACGCCCATCAAACCGCGCTGGATTTGGCGGCGGCGGGCCAGGCGGTCACGGTGTTGGACAGCCGGTCCGACGCGGTGGCCCAAGGCGATTACAACCTGTTGGCCGGTGCGCAGGTGGTGGGCACCAGCGGGCGGCAAGGCCTGCGCAAAATCACCTTCACCCAGAACGGACAGACCCGCAGTATGGCCTGCGATTGTCTTGGGATATCAGGGGGTTGGAACCCCATGGTGCATCTGACCTGCCACATGAATGGGCGACCCACTTGGGATGAAAACCTGGCCAGTTTTGTCCCCACGCCGGGGTCCGTGCCCGGCATGGTGGTGGCCGGATCAGCGGCGGGTGTGATGGCCACGGGGGCCGTTTTGGCGGACGCCGTGCAGGTGGCCAGTGATCTGGCGCGGGACCTGGGGGCATCGGTCCAAACGCCCATTTTGCCCAGCACCGAAGACCGCCCCACCGGGATAAAACCCCTGTGGGAAGTGCGCGGCCACGGGCGCGCCTGGCTGGATTTTCAAAACGATGTCACCACCAAGGACGTGCGTTTGGCGGCCCAGGAAAACTTCCGGTCGGTGGAACACATGAAACGCTACACCACCCAAGGCATGGCGCCCGACCAGGGCAAGCTGTCCAACGTGCTGGCGCTGTCGGTGTTGGCCGATGCCACGGGGCGGGGCATTCCTGAAACAGGCACCACCACCTTCCGCCCGCCGTATGCGCCTGTGTCCATCGCGGCCCTGGGGGCAGGGGGCCACGGCAAGGGCTTTGCGCCCGAACGCTTCACCACCAGTCACGCCGCCAGCGTCGCTGCCAATGCCCCGATGATAGAGGCGGGGTTCTGGTACCGCCCATCGTATTTCCCGCAGCCCGGCGAACGCACCTGGCGCGACAGTTGCGACCGCGAAGTGGCCATGGTGCGGGGTGCCGTGGGGGTGTGCGATGTGTCCACCCTGGGCAAGATCGACATCCAAGGCCCCGATGCAGGCGCGTTTTTGGACCTGGTCTATACGGGTCGGTTTTCGACGCTGAAGGTGGGAAAAGTTAAATATGGGTTAATGCTGCGCGAGGACGGGTTTGTCCTGGACGACGGCACCACCGCGCGGCTGGGACCGCAGCATTTTGTGATGACCACCACCACCGCGGCGGCAGGCCAGGTGATGCGGCACTTGGAATTTGTCCACCAATGCCTGCGCCCGGATTTGGACGTCAGCTTTGCATCGGTCACCGAACACTGGGCGCAGTTCGCCGTGGCGGGGCCAAAGGCTCGAAACCTCCTACATCTTGTGGTGGATGGGTCCGTGACCGACGACATCTTTCCCTTCATGGGGTGCGGCGCGGTGTCCATCGGGGGCGTCAACGCCCGCCTGTTTCGCATCAGCTTTTCGGGCGAACACGCCTATGAACTGGCGGTGCCCGCACGTTTTGGGGCCAGCCTGTTTGACCACCTGCTGCGCGCCGCCGAAACCCTTGGCGGCGGCCCCTATGGCATGGAAGCCCTGAACGTTCTGCGCATTGAAAAGGGGTTCATCACCCACGCCGAAATCGACGGGCGGGTCACGGCGGATGATCTGGGCCTGGCGCGCATGGTGTCGGGGGCAAAGGACTGCATCGGCAAAACGGCGGCCGGACGGCCAGGCCTGGTGGAAGATGGCCGCCAACAGTTGGTGGGCCTGCGCCCTGTTGGGACGGTCAAGAAAATCCTGGCAGGGGCGCACCTGTTCAACCCCGGCGACGATGTGCACCGCACCACCGATCAAGGCCACATCACATCGGCTTGTTATTCGCCGTCGGTGGGCAGCAGCCTGGCCTTGGGCTTTTTGAAAAATGGGCGCGCCCGGGTGGGGGAAACAGTCGTGATGGTGGAACATCTGAACGGGATCACCGCCACGTTAGAGGTTTGCGATCCAGTCTTTTTCGATCCAGACGGGGGGCGGATGCGTGGTTAAATTGACGCCGACAGATCCTTGCGCTGACCTGCTGCCCGTTGAACATGGGCATGCGGTGTTGCGCGCTGTGGCCCCCACCGACATGTGGCTGGTGGCCCCATACAACGGCAAGGCCAAGGCGGCCGCCAAAGCGGCGCAGAAATTGGTGGGTCAGGGCTGGCCGGACCCGGGGCAGGGTGCTTTGTCGGATGGGCGGGGGCTTTTGTTTTTCGGCCACGCCCACGCGCTGCTGGTGGGGGTCGCACCGTCCAAAGACCTGATGAAATCCGCCGCCGTCACCGACCAGTCCGATGCTTGGGCGGTGGTGGATCTGTCGGGGGATGCTGCCCGGGACGTTCTGGCCCGGGTCACGCCCCTGGATGTACGCCCGGCTGCGTTTGGTCCGGGCCAGTGCGCGCGGTGCGACATCGCCCATATGCAGGGGGCGATTGTGTGTCTTGCCCCCCAGCAGTTTCGCCTGATGGTGTTCCGGTCGATGGCCAAAACCCTGGTGCATGACGTGACTGTGGCGATGGAATCGGTGGCAGCTTTGGGCAAGACCGCCTAAGTTAGGGCCATGTCGCTGCCACCCGGTTTCTTGGATGAACTTCGGACCCGCACCTCTATCTCTGATGTGGTGGGGCGCAAAGTCATGTGGGACACGCGCAAATCCAACCAGGCCAAGGGCGACATGTGGGCCCCGTGCCCGTTTCATCAGGAAAAAACCGCCAGCTTCCACGTCGATGACCGCAAGGGATATTACTATTGCTTTGGGTGCCACGCCAAAGGCGACGCCTTGGGGTTCATCAAAGAAACTGAAAATGTCAGCTTCATGGAAGCGGTGGAAATTCTGGCGGGGGAAGCGGGAATGCAAATGCCCGCCCGCGACCCCAAAGCCAAAGAAAAGGCCGACCGGCGCACCCAACTGCAAGAGGTGATGGAAGCCGCTGTCCAGTTCTTCCGGCTGCAGTTGAAGACCACAGCCGCCAGCGATGCGCGCGATTATTTGGCGGGGCGGGGGCTGGATGACGACGCCCAAGACCGGTTCGAAATCGGCTTCGCCCCCGATGCGTGGCAGGCCCTGTGGGACCACCTGACGGGCAAAGGCGTGGCCGAAGATTTGATCTTGGCCGCAGGCTTGGCCAAGCCGTCCAATACCGGCAAGCGCCCCTATGACACGTTTCGGGGTCGCATCATGTTTCCCATTCGCGATGTCCGGGGCCGGGCCATGGCGTTTGGCGGGCGGGCGATGGACCCCAATGACAATGCCAAATACCTAAATTCCCCCGAGACAGAGTTGTTCGACAAAGGCCGATCCTTGTACCACCACGCCCCCGCGCGCGAAGCGGCGGGCAAGGGCCATACGCTGATCGTGGCCGAAGGATATATGGACGTGATCGCGCTGAACTTGGGCGGTTTCAAAGCCGCGGTGGCCCCGCTGGGCACCGCTGTGACAGAACACCAATTGCAAATGATTTGGCGCATCGCAGATGAACCGATCATCGCGCTGGACGGCGACACGGCGGGCCTGCGCGCCGCGCACCGGGTGATCGATCTGGCCCTGCCGCTGTTGGAAGCGGGCAAGTCCCTTCGGTTTGCCGTTATGCCCGAAGGCAAAGACCCCGACGACGTGCTGCGCGATGGCGGGCGCGGCGCCATGAAAGCGGTGTTGAAGGCCGCCAAGCCCATGGTGCACCTGCTGTGGCAGCGCGAAACCGAAGGCAAAACATTCGACAGCCCCGAACGCAAAGCCGCCTTGGACAAGGCCCTGCGCGACCACATCAAACGCATCGCGGACCCGTCGATCCGGTCGCACTATGGCCAAGAAATCAAAGACCTGCGCTGGAACCTGTTCCGCCCCGCGCCGCGCAGCAAAGGCGGCTGGATCAAGCCCGATGCGCCCCAGGGCAGTACCAAAGTGTCCGCCTTGGCCCAGGGCACCACATCGCCCAATGCCATGCGCGAAGCGGTGATTTTGGCGTCGATTTTGAAGCACCCGTGGGTCTTGGCGGACGTGCTGCCCGAATTGGAAACCCTGCAATTTGAAACGCCCCAGCACACCCAGCTTTTGGGGTTCTTGCTGTCCTATATCGGGGACGCCGACGCGTTGATGGAAGCGACGCAAGCGGGCTTTGGGGCTGACATTTTGACCAGATTGACGACGCCCCCCATGGTCAAGATTGCGCCATCGGTGCGCCGCACGGACGATCGCGATTTGGTGCGCGATTGCTTGCGGCATGAAATCACCCAACTGACCGTGGCCCAATCCGGCCAGCAGGCCCTGTCTGAAGCGTTGGATGATTTTGACGACACCGCCGACGAAGGCCTGACCTGGCGGTTAAGCCAGCTGTCCAAGTCCCGCGAAGACGCCGACCGCGGCGGCGGGGAAGAAGCCAGCGACTTCACAATCGCCGACAATGGGGCAAAAGTGGACATCACCGAACGCGAAGCCCTTGAAAAACTGACCGGGCAGATCGATTTTACAAAATCAAAACGCCGGTAAACCTGTAACAACGGGTGGGCTGGGAAACCCCGACCGAATCAGTTTATTGTCACCGCGAATCACTTCGCAGTGGTGATTCGTCCGACCGAAGAACTCTTACCGAAAGGGCTTGTAAATGGCCGCCAAGGACAATGCAGAGCAGACGAAGGACGACGGCCGGGCAGAGCCTATGACCGACCTCAGCCAATCGGCCATCAAAAAGATGATCGCCGAAGCGCGTGAACGGGGCTTTATCACCTATGATCAGCTGAACCAGGCGCTGCCGCCGGATCAAGTCAGCTCGGACCAGATCGAAGACGTGATGTCGATGCTGTCTGAAATGGGCATCCAAGTCACCGAAGACGACGAAGTGGACGAAGAAGAACTGGCCAAGGGCGGCACGGATTTGGCCACCACCAACCAGGCGCGCGATGTGGCCCTGGCGGGGGCAGAACAGGAAAAACTGGACCGCACCGATGACCCGGTGCGCATGTATCTGCGCGAAATGGGGTCGGTGGAACTGCTGTCGCGCGAAGGCGAAATCGCCATTGCCAAGCGGATCGAAGCCGGGCGCAACACCATGATCGCGGGCCTGTGCGAAAGCCCGCTGACCTTTCAGGCCATCACCATCTGGCGCGACGAATTGCTGTCTGAAGACATTCTGCTGCGCGATGTGATCGACCTGGAAACCACCTTTGGCCGTCAAATGGGCGAAGACGGGGAAGAAGAAGAAACCGTCGTGGACACATCTGGCGTGCAGACGGAAACGACCGCAGAAGAAAAGCCACAAGAAGTGGACGCCGACGGCAACCCCATCGTGGCCGACGACGATGACGATGATGACGACGGGGCAAACCTGTCGCTGGCGGCCATGGAAGCCGCCTTGAAGCCGCGTGTTCTGGAAACTCTGGAACGCATCGCGCTGGATTATGCCGCCCTGGCGGAAATGCAGGACGACCGGATTTCGGCCACGCTGAACGAAGACGCCAGCTTTTCCGACAAGTCAGAGAAAAAATACCAAGTCCTGCGGTCCGAAATCGTGGAACTGGTGAACGAACTGCACCTGCACAACAACCGCATCGAAGCGCTGATCGACCAGCTTTACGGCATCAACCGCCGCATCATGTCCATCGACAGTTCCATGGTGAAACTGGCCGACCAAGCCCGCATCAACCGCCGCGAATTCGTGGAAGAATACCGGGGCCGCGAAT
>JAHDDS010000005.1:18097-81460 GCA_020629235.1 Planktomarina sp. | reverse complement strand
ACTCCCTTAGCAGGGGAGCGCCTTCGACCACTCGGCCACGTCTCCGCTGACCCGCATAATGGGGTGCTGCACCAAGGGCAAGGGCTTAAGGCGGTGTGGGCTTGGTTTCTTGCGCGGGGCCCATGGCGGGGCATGCCCCCTGCCCGCCGCGCGCCACTTCCACTGCCACTGCCACGGCCACTGCGGGCTTGCCCGGGTCGTGCCCTGGGCCTAGGGTCCCACCAGATAACAAAGGCCCCACCATGTCTGACACTGCCCCGCCCACCGCCTATGATCAATTGTACCGCGCCATCACCAGCGGGCAGATCGCCCCAGGCGACAGGCTGCGCGAATCTGAGCTGGCCGATCTTTTGGGGGTCAGCCGCACCCCGGTGCGCGAGGCCATTCGCCGTTTGGAAGGCGACGGGATCGTGGAACACAAACCCCGGATCGGCGCTGTGGTGCGCACCATCACCCAATCCGAAGTGGTGGAACTGTACGAAATGCGCCAGGTCTTGGAATGCACGGCTGTCAGTTCAGCCGCGCAACACGCGTCCGAGGCGGAACTGCGCCAGTTGGACAACCTCAATGGGCAAATCTTGGACCACGAAGGCGACACCGGCCAAGTGGCTGTGCTGAATCGCGCCTTTCACCGCTGCATTTTGAACGCCAGCCGCAATCGGTATCTGATGCAGTGTTCCGAAAGCATCGCCCATGCCCTGCTGCTGTTGGGCAAGACGACGCTGGAAAGCCCAGAACGCGTGGACACGGTGGTGCGCCAGCACAGCGACATCATCGCGGCCCTGCGCGCCAAGGACCCCAAAGCCGCGCGGCGGGCCATGGCGGTTCATATGCAAACGGCCCTGGACCACCGCCTGCAGGCCCTGCCCGGCGACGGATAGCGCCCAGGGTGCTGTGGGGCGGCTTCACGACCCGTCACACCCGCGACAGAAAACCCTGAAATTCACCAGCTTTTGCCCACCTTTTGACGCAATGCGCCCCCATCCTGGCCGTTGGGGTGGACAAAAGGAGAGTGACAATGAGCAAACTTCAAACACCACAACCGAAACAGCCGATTCAAACGCCACCCAAACCGGTGCAGCGTTTTACAGACTGGGCGTCCATCTGACGCTGCGGCGCCTTGGCGAAAATATCCTCTGTCCGCAACCTTGGCCCCGCGATGGAGGTGGCCTTTGAAAACGCCGGGATCACCAGCGCGGAACAGTTGCGCGATATGGGGGCCGATGCCGCCTATGCCACACTTTTGCGCGCGGGCCACAGGCCCCATTTCATCGGGTACTATGTGATCCACATGGGGCTGCAAGGGCGGCCCTGGAACGATTGCAAGGGCCGCGAAAAGGACGACCTTCGCGTAAAATTCGACCTGTTGGTGGCGGAAAATAAACCCCAAGGGGATCAGGGGCTTGAGAAAATCCTGAACACCATCGGCACAGGCGCGCGGCGCTGATCGGTGCGGTCCATGGCCCCCGCCCCAGTGGCCCAAAAGAAAAGGCCGCCCCCGAAGGCGCGGCCTTAAATTTTGCAGACCTTGCGGTGGATCAGCCCACCAATTCCAAACCGGAGAAGAAATAAGCGATTTCAACCGCTGCCGTTTCTGGCGCGTCCGACCCGTGGACCGAATTTTCACCGACGCTTTCGGCGAATTCGGCGCGGATGGTGCCGGGCGCTGCGTCTGCGGGGTTGGTGGCGCCCATGACTTCGCGGTTTTTCGCGATGGCATTTTCGCCTTCCAGAACCTGCGCCACGATGGGGGCAGATGCCATGAATTCACACAGTTCGTCATAGAACGGGCGTTCTTTGTGGACAGCGTAAAATTCACCCGCCTGGGCTTTGGTCAGGTGAATGCGCTTGGACGCAACCACGCGCAGGCCCGCCTCTTCGAATTTGGCAACGATCTTGCCAGTCAAGTCGCGCTTGGTGGCGTCAGGTTTGATGATAGAGAATGTGCGTTCCAGTGCCATTGTGGCCTCCGATATAAGTCCTGGCGGCGCGTTAGCATGGGTGATCGGGGTTGAAAAGACGCGAAGCAATCCTGTCAATCTGACTTCAGATCAAACACAACAATTCCGTCAGCCCCGCCAACACATAATTCGCACAGTGCCGCCCCCAATCGTTTGTGATCAGGGTGGTCCGCATATCCTTGCAGGGCCGCCATTGTGTCGAAGCGAACGATGAAGCCCACGGGAAAGTCCTGGCTTTTGCGCTCAACGTCCAGATTTTTGCCCTTGGTGAAGCCCAAAACGCCCGGCAACGTCATCGCAAGTTTTTCAAGTTCGCAGGCCAAATCCCAAAAGCGTTCAAAAGGTACGTCGCTTTTCAGATTGCAAAAAACACAGTGTTCGATCATCGGCCCGCCTCGCATTTTCAGGTCGCAGTATGCAACGACGGGACCACCAAAACAAACCGAAGAAATGCAGACCTTCCCCTTGTTCCACACAAGGGTTAAGGCGTGTCCATGCTGCGCATTGAAGACATCACATTTGCCATCGACGGCCGTCGGTTGTTTGAAGGGGCATCCGCCACCATTCCGGCGGGCCACAAGGTGGGCTTTGTGGGGCCAAACGGCGCGGGCAAAACCACGCTGTTCAAACTGATCCGCGAAGAAATGCCCTTGGAAAGCGGGACCATCACGCTGCCCAATCGCGCCCGTATCGGTGGTGTGGCGCAGGAAGTTCCCGCCTCTGCCACGTCGCTTTTGGACACGGTGTTAGAGGCCGACACAGAACGCGCCGCCTTGCTGGCCGACACATCCACCGATCCGGCCCGCATCGCAGACGTCCAGGCCCGGTTGGCGGACATTGATGCGTGGTCTGCCGAAGCGCGGGCGGCCACAATTTTGAAGGGGCTTGGCTTTGACAGTGCAGCCCAGGCCCGGCCGTGTTCAGATTTTTCGGGCGGCTGGCGCATGCGTGTGGCCCTGGCGGCGGTTTTGTTTTCCGCGCCCGATCTTTTGTTGCTGGACGAACCGACCAACTATCTTGATTTGGAAGGCGCGGTTTGGCTGGAAAGCTATCTTGCGCGGTATCCCCACACGGTTTTGATCATTTCCCACGACCGGGGGCTTTTGAACCGGGCGGTGGGGTCCATCCTGCATTTGGAAGCCAAGCAGCTGAAGCTGTACACAGGCGGGTACGATGATTTTGCCAAAGCCCGCGTGGCCCAGCGGGCCGTGCAGGCGGCAGCGGCGAAAAAGCAGGCCGACCAGCGCGCCCATTTGGAAAGTTTCGTGCGGCGGTTCAAGGCCAAAGCCACCAAAGCCAAGCAGGCCCAATCGCGGGTTAAGGCCTTGGAAAAGATGGAAATCATCACCCCGCCCGAAGAAACCGCCAAGCGCCGCTTCACGTTTCCCCAACCCGGGCCCTTGTCCCCGCCCATCGTCAACATCGAAAACGGGGCTGTGGGGTACGGGGATGCGCCGGTGCTGCGCAAGCTGAACCTGCGGATCGACCAGGACGACCGGATCGCTTTGCTGGGCAAGAACGGCGAAGGCAAATCCACGTTAACCAAGCTGATTTCGGGCCGCCTGGCCGCGATGGAAGGCCGCATGGTGACGGCCAAGAAGCTGAAGATCGGGTATTTTGCGCAGCACCAATTGGATGACCTGCACGCCGATCAAACGCCCCTGGAACATTTGCAGGCCGAACGCCCAAGCACGGCCCCAAAGGACCTGCGCGCGAAGCTGGCGGGCTTCGGTCTGGGGGCAGACCAAGCGGACGTGGTGGTGGGCAAACTGTCTGGCGGGCAAAAGGCGCGGTTGTCGTTGCTGCTGGCCACGTTGGACGCGCCGCATCTGCTGATTTTGGACGAACCCACCAACCACTTGGATATGGAAAGCCGCGAAGCCTTGGTGGCAGCCTTGAACACCTTTGAAGGGGCGGTGATCCTGG
This sequence comes from Planktomarina sp., assembly GCA_020629235.1. GTDB lineage: Bacteria > Pseudomonadota > Alphaproteobacteria > Rhodobacterales > Rhodobacteraceae > Planktomarina. Next base: position 77,573 of record JAHDDS010000005.1, on the reverse strand, counting down.
TCAGCCACGACGAACACATTCTGTCCCTGGTGGCCGACCGGCTGTGGTTGGTGAAAGACGGCGCGGTCCGCCCGTTTGAGGAAGATTTGACCAGCTATCGCGCGTTGATTTTGGAAACGTCTGGCAAGGGGGCCAGCAAAGGCAAAGCGAAGGCAAAGACCGACGCGACGCCCAAGGCCCCCAAACCCAGCCGCGACCAGATCCTGGCCGCACGGGCAGATGTGCGCAAATGTGAAGCGCGGTTAGAGAAGTTGACGGAAATGTCTGAAAAACTTCAAAAGAAACTGGCGGACCCAGACATCTATGAAGATGCACGGCGCGGCGAACGCGAAACCTGGCAAGCCAAATACGCCGAAGTGGAGGAGGCCCTGATGCGCGCAGAAGCGTTGTGGTTGTCCGCCGGCGAAGCATTGGAAACCCTGGAAGGGCACATATGATCGACACTGCCTTTTTGATTTCCGCCTTTGCCACGCTGTTCGTGGTGATCGACCCCATTGGTATGACCCCCATTTTTGTGGCCCTGACCCAGGGCATGTCGCCCGCCAAGCGCCGGGCTGTCGCGGTGCGGTCGTGCCTGATCGCTGCCGCCGTGCTGTTGCTGTTTGCCCTGTCTGGGGAAGCCGTCTTGGGTTTTCTGGGAATTTCGATGCCCGCGTTTCGCATTGCGGGCGGGCTGTTGTTGTTCCTGACAGCCTTGGAAATGCTGTTTGAATTTCGCACCAAGCGCCGCCAAGGGCGCAGTGAAGACCCCGCCGATGACCCTTCCGTATTTCCTTTGGCCATTCCGTTGATTGCAGGGCCTGGGGCCATTGCGTCCATCATCCTTTTGATGGGCGACGTGCAGGGCGATATCTTGGCCAGCGCCCTGGTGGTTGCTGTGATGGTCAGCGTTGTGGCGGTGGTGGCCGCCCTGTTCCTGTTGGGCGGCTTTTTGGAACGGCTGATCGGTCAAACCGGCATCGTGGTGTTGACCCGGCTGTTTGGGATGTTGCTGGCCGCTTTGGCGGTGCAGTTTGTCTTGGACGGGTTGCGCGGCTTTGGCCTTGCCAGCGGGTAACCCTGCACCCATATCTGACGCATGGAAAATTTCGAAGACCTGGCCGGGACCGGCACCGTCCTCTATCCCCTTGTGCTGTTGATCGCCATCGCCGGGTCGTTCTTTTTCTACAACCGCATGAACCTGGGCCAGACCCTGCAGTCGGCGTTGGTGTGGGCGATGATCTTCCTGGGCGCAGTGGCGATTTACGGCATGTGGGAACAGCTAGAGGACCAGCTGATGGGCAAAACCGCCCAAGTGTCCGACACTGAAATCACCGTGCAACGCCAACGCGACGGGCATTTTTACCTGACAGTGGAAATCAACGGGCAAGACATCGAATTTTTGGTGGATACAGGGGCCACCGACTTGGTGTTAACCAAGGAAGATGCCGCCCGGGTGGGCATCGACGTGGACCGCTTGGCATTTTTGGGCCGCGCCAACACCGCCAACGGGCAAGTGGCCATCGCCCGCACCACCTTGGACGTGGTGAAACTGGGGGAATTCACCGATCGCAACGTTTTGGCCAGCGTGAACGGCGGGCCCATGTTCGGGTCTTTGCTGGGCATGACGTATCTGGGGCGGTTCGACAGCATCGAAATCGGCCAGGACCAGTTGACGCTGCGCCGGTAACGTCCTGGGATCAGGTGTTCTTTTCCACCTTCAATTCCCACCGCCCGCTTTCTTCTGACCAGTATTTGGCCACGCAGCCCGCGTCGGTCAGGCGCGCCCATTGGCCCCGGGCCACGGCCATCGCTGCATCGTCGGATGCGTCAAACAAGATGCAGACCCGTTTGTGGCGGGCCACAGCATCGGCGGGCACTTCAGCCATGTCGACGCTGATCAGGCAATCGAAGCCTTCGCCCAAGGGCGTGTCCGACAACAGCACCGGCTGGTGGGCATCGTGCGCGCCCCCTTTCAGCCCATGGGCCAAAAATCCATCGTCCGGGCCAAGCCACAGCTTGTCGTCCAACCACTGCATATAATCGGCCGACGTCCCCTGCACCGCCACGCGCCACCCCTGTTGGCCGCATTTGGTCAACAGGGGCTGCAACGCCTGGTCCACGGATTGGCGCGTCAGGTGGTAAAAGAAAACTTCACTCACGCGGTGTCATCGCCCACTTCGTACTGTTCGGCCACCAATCGGTTCAGGGCACGGACCCCCCAGCCCGTGGCCCCTTTGGGGGAAAAGTCACCTTCGCCCTTCAAGCTGGCCACACCGGCGATGTCCAAATGCGCCCAAGGCACGCCGTCTTTGACAAACCGCTGCAGGAATTGCGCCGCTGTGATGGACCCGGCCGGACGGCCGCCCACGTTTTTCATGTCGGCAATGCGGCTTTCCAACTGTTTGTCATAGCTGGCCCCCAGTGGCATGCGCCACGCCCCTTCGCCTTCGTCTTCGGCGCAGCGGATGAACTGATTGGCCAGGGCATCGTCATTGGAAAAGACGCCCGCTTTGTCGTGGCCCAGCCCGATGATGATGGCCCCCGTCAGCGTGGCCAGGTCGATCATGCCTGATGGGTTGAACTTTTCTTGGGCGTACCACAGCACGTCTGCCAGCACCAAACGGCCTTCGGCGTCGGTGTTGATGATTTCCACGGTGTCGCCCTTCATGGATGTCACCACGTCGCCTGGACGCGTGGCATTGCCCGACGGCATGTTTTCCACCAGCCCCACCAGGCCCACGACATTGGCTTTGGCTTTGCGTTTCGCGATGGCCATCATGGCACCGGCCACAACGCCCGCGCCGCCCATATCCATGGTCATGTCTTCCATGCCGCCTGCGGGTTTCAAAGAAATGCCGCCCGTGTCGAACACCACGCCCTTGCCCACCAAGGCGAACGGCGCTTCATCGCCGCCGCCCTGCCATTCCATCGTCACCACTTTGGACGGGCTGTCGGACCCTTGGCCCACAGACAACAGCGTGCGCATGCCCAGGCGTTCCAGATCGTCTTCTTCCAACACTTCCACCCGCAGGCCCAGATCGGACAGGGCCGTCAGTTGGTTGGCGAATTCGGTGGTGGTCAAGACGTTCGCCGGGGCGTTTACCAGATCGCGGGTGAAAAACACCCCTTCTGCCACCGCCAATCGGGGGGCCAGATCAGCGCTGATATCGTCGGGCTTGCTGCACATCACGGTCACTTTGGCCCGGTCCGGCGCATCGCCCGTTTTCTGGTCGCGATAGTCATAGGCCCGAAGCGCGATGCCTTCGCAGATCACGTCTGCTTTGGGATGATTGCCCGCCAGAAGCGTCAGCGCGGCACCTGCCGATTTGGCGATGGCAACGCCCGCGTCGCGCGCCTCTGCCGGGGTGCATTTGCGGTCCAGCTTGGACACGATCACCGCCGTTGCCGCCAATCCGGCGGGAAAGCGCAACGCGCTGGCCGCCCCCGGCTTTTGATCGGCGAAGGCCTTGCTTTCCAAAAACCGCGCCAAGGCGCCCTTTGTCAGCCGGTTCACGCGTCGTGCGGCGGGGTCCATTTTCCCTTCTGCGTCCACCACGACAGTCAGGTCCCCTTCGACGGTTGCCAGTTGATCCAAATCGGTGGCGATCACATCAAATTGGGCGAGTTCTGTCATGGGGTATCTCCTTTGGTTGAACCTACGACATAGGTGCTATCGGTCCTGGCCGCCAATGGCCAGAATGCAGTTTAGCTTTCCCACGGAATCGTTTAATTCTTTGTTACCTTGCCTGTTGGCGGGCCGTGGGGGGACAGTGGGACGCCTTGATCGCTATATCTTGGGGCAAATGCTTGCCACCTTCGGCTTCTTTGCCCTTATCTTGGTGCTGGTCTATTGGATCAACCGGGCGGTGCGGCTGTTCGATCAGCTGATTTCGGACGGCCAATCGGCCCTGGTGTTTTTAGAATTCACCTTGATGACCCTGCCCGCCATCATCGCCACGGTCAGCCCCATCGCCGCCTTCGCCGCGGCAGTGTATGTCACCAACCGCATGGCCACCGACAGCGAATTGGCGGTGTTTCACGCCACCGGGTTCAGCGCCCGGCGGTTGGCGCGACCCGTGCTGGTCTTCGGTGTGATCGTGTCGGTTTTGATGATGGGTCTGACCCATCTGATCGTGCCGGTGGCCAAAGAACAGCTGAACATCCGCCAGGCCGAAGTCGCCGAAAACCTGACCGCCCGGCTGCTGGTGGAAGGCCAGTTTTTGTCCCCCACCGACGGGGTCACGTTTTACTTGCGTGACATTTCGCCCGAAGGCGAATTGCTGAACGTCTTTTTGGACGATGCCCGCGATCCCGCGCAGCACCTGACCTATTCTGCGGGGCGGGCGTTTTTGGTCAAATCAGACACAGGCCCGAAATTGGTGATGATCGACGGGCTGGTGCAGATTTCCAATGACACCACCAACCAACTGTCCGTGACCCGCTTCAACGATTTTGTCTTCGACGTGGGCGCCATGGTGGGCCCGCCGAAGGTGCGCAACGACAATGTGGATTTCTGGACCAGCCCCGATCTGCTGGGGGGCCAGGCCAACAGCTTTGCCCCGGACCTGGTCAGCTTTGAATTGCACAACCGCACCTTGGCTGCGTTGTTGTCCTTGGTGGCGGGCTTCATCGGGTTTGCGGTGCTGGTGTCCGCCAACTTCAGCCGCTTTGGCATATGGCCCCAAGTCTTTGTGGCCACCATCATGCTGGTGATCGTGAAGGTCTTTGAAAGTGCCGCCACGGATTTTGTTCTGGAACAGCCCGGACGGGTTTGGGCGTTGTACACCCCCGTGGCCCTGGGGCTTCTTTTGGGGACGCTGTATCTGATGCGCAAAGACCGCGTTTGGGTGCGGCGGGTGAAGGGGCTGGCATGATCTTGAACCTGTATTTCGCGCGACGCTTTATTTCTGTCTTTCTGGTGATCAGCTTGGCGTTTCTGACGTTGATCTTGCTGCTGGATTTCCTGGAACAGGTGCGCAAATTCGGCGGTCAAGACTTGGGCATGGGCCGGATTGTGGGCCTGGTGGCCCTGTCTGCCCCGGCGCGGTATTACCAGATTATGCCGCTGATCATGGTTCTCAGCTCCATCGCTTTGTTCTTGGGATTGGCGCGCAGCAGCGAACTGGTGGTGGCCCGCGCGGCGGGGCGATCGGCGTTCCGCAGCACCCTGCCGCCCCTGTTCACAGCCCTTAGCCTGGGGGTCTTGGCAGTGGGTATTTTGAACCCCATCGTGGCCATCACCGAAAAAGAATACGAAGCCCGCGCCGCCGCCCTGAACGGGGACGAAGTCAGCTCCCTTTCGGTGTCATCTACGGGGTTTTGGTTGCGCCAAGGCGACGGCGAACGCCAAACCGTGATCCACGCCAAACGGGCCAATCTGGACGGCACGCAACTGTTTGACGTAACACTTTACAGCTTCGATCTGGACGGCAAAGCCATCGACCGCACCACATCCGCCACCGCCAGCCTGCAAAGCGGATACTGGCAATTGTCCAACGCCAAAACATGGCCCCTGGACCGGTTGTTCAACCCCGAACGCGGGGCGGTGCAAGAAGCCACCCTGAAGGTACCCACAGACCTGACGCGCGACCATATCTCTGACAGTTTTGGCACCCCTGCATCCATCCCGATCTGGCAACTGCCCACCTTCATCAACCGGCTGGAAAACGCGGGCTTTTCTGCCCAACGCCACATCGTTTGGCTGCACATGGAATTGGCGCTGCCCGTGTTTTTGGCCGGCATCGTTTTGATTGGGGCCGCGTTCACCGTGCACCATTCGCGGGTGCAGCAAACGTCGTTGATGGTGCTGTTTGCAGTGTTGATGGGCTTTGGTCTCTATTTCACGCGAAACTTCGGCCAGATTTTGGGGGAAAACGGTCAGATTAACCCCCTTTTGGCCGCCTGGGTTCCCAATATTGTGGCCTTTGGATTGGCGCTAAGCTTGCTGCTGCACACGGAGGACGGATAATGTTGCGGATCGTTCTGGCGCTGTTCTTGGCAGTGATGCCCATGGCCGCCACCGCCCAAAGCGGGCCGACGCTGATTGCTGACCAAGTGGTGGTGGAACGCGAAGGCGTGATCATCGCGCGCGGCAACGTGCAAATCTGGCAGGGCACGGTGGTGATTTCCGCCCACGAGGTGCGCTATGACCGCACCACCGACAGCCTGTCCATCAAGGGCCCCATCGTCGTGCAAGACGGCGACCGGGTCACCATCCTGGCCAGCGAGGCCGAGATGGACAACACCCTGCGCACCGGCGTGCTGCGCGACGCGCGATTTGTGTTGGACCAGCGGTTGCAAGTGGCGTCAGCGGAATTGTCGGTGGACAATGACCGCTACACCCAAGCCTTCAAAGTCGCCGCCACGTCGTGCCACATCTGCAATGGGCGCACCCCCATCTGGCAGATCCGCGCCGAACGGATGGTGCACGACAAACAAGAACAACAGATCTATTTCGAAAACGCCCAGCTTCGGTTCTTTAACGTGCCGGTGCTGTACTTCCCACGCATCCGCCTGCCCGACCCATCGCTGAAACGCGCCAATGGGTTTTTGATCCCGCGCTTTCACAACAACAGCCAGTTGGGTTTCGGGGTGCGCCTGCCCTATTTCATCACCTTGGGCGATCACAAAGATCTGACGATCACGCCCTATATCACGTCCAAAAGCAACACGCTGGAACTGCGATACCGCCAGGCCACGCGGTTGGGGCGGTTTGAATTCAATGGGGCTGTGTCGGACGACACCTTCTTGCCGGGTGCTGCGCGCGGATATGTCTTCGGGTCCGGGGCGTTTGATCTGGCCCGCGACTATAAGCTGACTTTTGAAATCCAGGCCACGTCGGACAACACCTATCTGAAGGAATACCGCTATTCTACGGCGGACCGGCTGCGGTCGCGCATCGAACTTAGCCGGGCGCAGCGCAACAAGAACGTGGAACTGCGCCTGTCGGCCTATCATTCGCTGCGGCCCACGGATGTGAATTCCATCCTGCCCGGGATCGTGGTGGAAGGCATCATGGAAGAACGCGCGCCCCTGGCGCAGGGGTGGGGCGAAGCGGGATATACGCTCAGCTTCTTTGGCAGCCGCCGGGCGTCGTCCAACCCCCTGGACACAGCCCTGGACACAGATACCGACCCGGACGGATTTGACCTGGCCCGGTTCACGCTGCAAGGCACCTGGACGGGCCGCCATGTGCTGTCCCAGGGGCTGATTTTTGACTGGCACGGGCAAGCGGACGTCGATGCATATCACATCCGCCAGCACGGAACGCTGGGGCCCAATGTGAACAACGTGACGGGCGCTGTGTCCGCGACGCTGCGCTGGCCGCTGATGCGCGCCACGGCGGGGGGCGGCATGATGCAGCTGGAACCGATTGTGCAACTGTCGCACACCGATGGCACGGGCAACGCCACCCCGAACCAGGATTCAACCCGGGTTGAGTTGGACTTCGGCAATCTGCTGGCCCCGTCCCGCGCGCCGGGGCACGACGCCAAAGACTTTGGCACCCGCCTGACCTTCGGCGTCAAAGCCCAGCACGATTTTGCCAATGGCAACCAACTGGCGTGGAACGTGGGCCGCATTTTCCGCACCAATGGGGCCACGACGTTTTCGCCGTCGTCCGGCCTGGGCAGCACGCAGTCGGATTGGGTGGTGGAAGCGGGCTATCAAAACCAATCGGGGCTGGAAGTCTTGAACCGGTCCATCCTGTCGGACGCGGGCCAACTGCGCAAAAGCGACACCCGCCTGGCCTTCACCCAAGACCGCACCAAAGTGGCCGCCACCCACACCTGGCTGGAAGCGGACCCCAGCGAACAGCGGTTTTTCGATGTCAGCGAACTGTCCTTGGACGCATCGCGGCGCATCGGGGACCATTGGACCTTGTCCACCGGGGCGCGCTATGATTTCGAAGCTGGCACCTTGTCAGAGGCAAATATCGGCGCACAATATCAAAATGAATGTATCGAAGTGAAGTTTTCGGCATCTCGGACCTTCACAGGTGTACAAAACACCGATTATGGCCTCAGTATCGGATTGCGCGGCTTTGGCACAGGACCTGCCGATGCGCCGCCCGTCAAGAAATGTGGAGGATGATATGTCCCGCGTCTTTGCCCCATTAAGTCTTTTCGCCCTGGTGGCGATGGCCCTGTCCTTTGTGGCCCCCACCCCCGCCGCCGCGCAAAAGAAATTCGACGTGGTGATCCAGGTCAACAACATGGCCATCACCCGGTACGAAATTGACCAACGGCAAAACTTCTACAAAGCCATTGGCCAGCGCGGCAACCTGGCCAAGAAGACGGAAAACGACCTGATCGAAGACCGCCTGCGCATGCAAGCCGCCCGCAATATGGGCCTGCAACTGACGCAAGAAGCGCTGACCCAAGAATTGGAAAACTTCGCCGGCCGCGCCGATTTGGATTTGCGCCAGTTTGAACAATTCCTGCGCTCGCGCGGCGTGGATTTGCAAACCGCCAGCGACTTTGTCGAAGCCAACGTCACCTGGCGCGAAGTGGTGCGCGCGCGCTTTGCCGGGCGCGGTGAAGTCACAGAAGCGGAAATCGACCGCGCCTTGGCCAACAGCGGCGGACGGGGCGGCTTGCGGGTGCTGATCTCTGAAATCGTGCTGCCCGCGCGGCCCCGCGGCGGGGAAGCGCGCCGGGCCAAACGCCTGGCCGACCGCATTTCGCGCATCCGGTCCGCATCGGCCTTTTCCGCCGAAGCGCGCCGCCATTCCTTCGCCGCCACCCGCAACAAAGGCGGGCGTCTGAATTGGATGGATCTGAACGAATTGCCCGCACCGCTGCGGCCCATCATCTTGGGCCTGAAACCCGGGGAAGTCACGGAACCGCTGGAAGTGCCCAACGCCATTTTGCTGTTCCAACTGCGCGAGATTGAAGAGATCAAACCCAAGCGCCGCAAAACCGCAGCCCTGGAATTTGCCACCATCAACGTGCCGGAAAGCCGGGCCGCCGACATCATGAACCGCATCGACGTGTGCGACGATCTGTACGGCGTGGCCAAGCGTTTGGGGGGCAAAGACCTGGAACGCGACACCCTGAAACCGTCCCAGATCGATCAGGAAGTGGCCCTGCAACTGGCAAACTTGGACGCGGATGAACTGACCATCCTGCCCGGTCCTGCGGGCATGACGCGCATCGTGATGCTGTGCGGGCGCAGTTTTGAACTGGCCACCGGCGACGAAGGCGAAGAAGCCCGCCGCGCCCAGATCGCCGAACAGTTGCGCCAGCGCCGCCTGTCCAGCCTGGCCGACGGGTATTTGCAAGAACTGCGCGCCAAAGCCACCATCGTTCGCCCATGACCCACGCCCCCATCGCCATCACCTGTGGCGACCCTGCAGGCGTGGGGCCTGAAATCAGCGTTGCGGCCTGGCGCGCGGTGCGCGGCGACATACCCTGCGTCTGGATTGGCGATCCGCGCCACTTGCCACCCGGCACCCCCTGCCACGATTTCAGCCAACCAGGCGCGGCGGACAGCCTGCCGGTGATGGCCTTGGACTTTGCAGATGCCAGCACCCCTGGAACACCCAGCCTGGCCAACGCGCCGGGCGTTGTGGCGGCCATCAAGGCGGCTGTGGCGGGCACCCAAGCGGGCACGTTTTGCGGCATCTGCACAGCCCCGATCCACAAGCAAATCCTGGCGGACGGGGCGGCGTTTCAGCACCCGGGCCACACCGAATTCCTGGCCGATCTGGCGGGCAAAGACATCCAGCCCGTGATGATGCTGGCCAGCCCCGATTTGCGGGTTGTGCCCTTGACGATCCACATCCCCATCAAGGACGTGCCCCGCGCCATCACCCCCGAATTGATCCGGCAAACCGTGGACATCATCCGCGCCGACATGGGGGCAAAATTTGGCCTGTCCGACCCGCGCATTTGCGTGGCGGGGCTGAACCCCCATGCCTCCGAAGGGGGTAAGATCGGGCGCGAAGATTTGGACATCGTCGCCCCCACAGTGCAGGCCCTGGCCCAAGACGGCGTTACCATCTGGGGGCCTGTGTCGGCGGATACGATGTTTCACCCCGCCGCGCGGGCGACATACGATGTGGCGCTGTGCATGTACCACGACCAAGCCCTGATCCCTCTGAAAACGCTTGATTTTTCGGGCGGCGTCAACGTGACCTTGGGGCTGCCGTTTGTCCGCACATCCCCCGATCACGGCACAGCATTTGACATTGCGGGCACAGGCCAGGCCGATCCTGCGTCGATGATCGCGGCCCTGCGCATGGCGTGGGATATGGCGCAATCTGGACACGCGACCCATGGCGATTGACGCCCTGCCCCCCCTGCGCGATGTGATCGCCCGCCATGATCTGCGCGCGCGCAAATCGCTGGGGCAGAACTTCCTGCTGGACTTAAACCTGACCGCCAAGATCGCCCGCCAAGCCGGGGATTTGACCGGCCACGACGTGCTGGAAATCGGCCCCGGGCCTGGGGGATTGACCCGGGGCTTGCTGGCCGAAGGCGCGCGCCGGGTGGTGGCTTTGGAAAAGGACGACCGCTGCTTGCCCGCTTTGGCAGAAGTGGCCGCCGCCTACCCCGGTCAATTGCACGTGGAAAACGCCGACGCCCTGGCCTTTGACGCAGGCGCCCATCTGAACGGTCCGGTGAAGGTGGTGGCAAACCTGCCCTATAACGTGGGCACAGAACTTCTGATCCGCTGGCTGACCCCGCAAGCCTGGCCCCCGTTTTGGGACAGCCTGACCTTGATGTTCCAACGCGAAGTGGCCCAAAGGATCGTGGCAGCACCGGGCGACAAACACTATGGCCGCTTGGCGATTTTGGCGAATTGGCGCTGCGACACAGCCCTGGCCATGGCCATACCGCCCGAAGCATTCACCCCTGCCCCCAAGGTCCATTCCGCCGTGGTGCACATCACGGCCCGGGCGGAACCGAAATATCCCGCGCGCCAGAAAACGCTGGAACGCGTGGTGGCGGCGGCCTTCAATCAGCGGCGTAAAATGCTGCGGTCCAGTTTGAAGAAGATCCACCCCGCGCCTGAAGGCATCTTACAGGACGCAGGTATTGCCCCAACGGCCCGGGCGGAAGAAATTTCCATCGAAGGGTTTTGCGCATTGGCCCGCGCCTTGGACGCGGGCTGACCCATCAAAGCAGGCGCATTGGTTTATTCAGCTGCTGTGTCGGGTGCAGCGTCAGGGGCTGCGTCAGGGGCTGCGTCCGGGGTCGGTGCGCCATCCGCACCCTCATCCGATTTGGGCTTGGGCGCACGTTTGCGGCGCGGTTTTGGCTTGGGCTGATCGTCGGCCTGTTCTGGCGTTGCCACCAGCGGGGAACTGTCCCCGCCGTCCACGGCCAACGCATCGGGTTGGGGCATGTCTGACGGGTCTTGGCTGCCGCCGTCTGTGTCTTTGCGGTCCGCCCGGTCTTGGTCCCGCTGTGCTTGGCGGTCGCGGTTTTCTTTTTCCTGCTGTTCGCGCCGGGCATCTTGTTCGCGCTGCGCTTCGGCCAACAGGCGCATATAATGTTCGGAATGCTGCTGGAAATTTTCCACCGCCACCCGGTCGCCGGACAGCTGCGCGTCACGGGCCAGTTGGTTGTATTTGTCGATGATCTGTTGCGGTGTGCCGCGCACTTTGCCTTCGGGCCCCGAGCTGTCGAACACCCGGTTGATCACGTTCCCCACGGAACGGTTGCGGTTATTCTTCGAGCGGTTGCGCGATTTAGAGTTTCTCATGTGATTTATGGTGGCCCATGTTTGGCAGCGGACCCGAATTGCCCATTCGGGCCGAAGGATCACGATTTTCGGATTACCCAGCGGGGTGCACTGCACCACGCGCTGCGGGTCAAAAAGCACGAAACCGCGCCTGAGACAAGGCCAAATGTCACTTTAATGGGCAGGTGCCGCCCCTGGCGCTGGTTTTCGCCCCGCCACAACCCGGGGCCGCCCGTCCAAATCTGGGTGCACCGTCACGCCCCCCAGGCCTGCGTTTTCAAACATGCGCGCCACGGCATCGCCTTGGGTGGGGCCGATTTCCACCAGCAGCCGCCCGCCGGGGTCCAGAAAGTCCATGACCCGCGCGGTGATCTGGCCATAGGCGGTCAAACCATCGGCCCCGTCGGTCAGGGCAACGCGCGGTTCAAAGTCACGCACCTGGTGCGAAATGTCGTTCATTTCGGCGGCGGAAATGTAAGGGGGGTTGGACACGATCAAATCGAAGGTGCCGGTCACTTCGGAAAACCAGTCGGATGTGTGAAACTCAGCCGCTTCATCTGCCCCATTCAAAGCAGCATTGCGCCGCGCCACATCCAGGGCGTCGTTCGAAATATCGACCCCCACCCCTGTGGCGCCGCGCCGTTCGGACAAAAGCGACACAAGGATGCACCCCGACCCGGTGCCCAAATCCAAAACCCGCTGGAATGGGTGCTGCAAGGCCAGTTCCACCAGGGTTTCTGTTTCGGGGCGCGGGTCCAGGACATGGAAATTTACCGCAAATTCGCCTTTCCAAAAGGATTTGGTGCCGATGATCTTGGCCACAGGCACGCCGGTGGCCCGCAAGGCAATCATGTCATCGAAGGCAGCCCGTTGCCCGTCCGTCCACCCCGTGACGTGATCCAGCTTCAGCGAAAGCCGCCCCACGGGCGATCCGTCCACAAAGGCGAAAATCAACCGCGCGTCCCGTTCGCCGCCGGTCAGCCCCGCATCCCGCAGGGTCTTGGACGCGTCCATAAGGGCCAGGCGCACAAGCATCAGCCGTTCATGGCCGCCAGCTTTTCCGCCTGATCGGCGGCGGTCAGGGCGTCCACGATATCGGCCAAATCCCCGGCCATCACCGCGTCCAATTTATAGAGCGTCAGATTAATACGGTGGTCCGTCATGCGCCCTTGCGGAAAGTTATAGGTGCGGATGCGTTCGGACCGATCCCCGCTGCCCACCTGGGCTTTGCGGTCGGCGGATCGTTCGCTGTCCACCCGGTCGCGTTCCAGATCGTAAAGCCGCGTTTTCAGGACCTGCATGGCGATTTCACGGTTCCGGTGCTGGGATTTTTCGGAACTTGTCACCACCAGCCCCGTGGGCAAATGGGTGATGCGCACCGCCGAATCCGTGGTGTTCACGTGCTGGCCGCCCGCCCCGCTGGCGCGCATGGTGTCGATGCGGATGTCGCCTGGATCAATCTGAATGTCCACGTCTTCCGCTTCTGGCAACACCGCCACAGTGGCGGCAGATGTATGCACCCGCCCGCCGCTTTCGGTGGTGGGGACCCGCTGCACCCGGTGGACGCCGGATTCGTATTTCAACCGCGCAAAGACATTGTCGCCCTTGATGTGGGCCGTCACCTCTTTGATGCCGCCCAATTCGGTGGCCTGTTGTTCGATCAAGTCAAACGTCCACCCCATGGTTTCAGCATACCGCTGGTACATCCGCAGCAAATCGCCCGCAAACAGCGCCGCTTCGTCCCCGCCGGTGCCGGGGCGAATTTCCAGCATCGCGGGCCGCGCGTCGGCGGCATCCTTGGGCAACAGCGCCAATTGCAGCGCGTGTTCCAGTTCGGGCAAGGCCGCTTCCAGGGCTGGCAGCTCTTCTTGCGCCAGTTCGGCCATATCGGGATCATCCAACATGGCGCGCGCTTCCGCGATATCAGCCACCACCGTTTGATAGGCCCGCACCTGGTCCACCACGGGCTTCAGGTCGGAATATTCCTTGGCCAAAACCGCGATATCGCCCGTCCCTTCGGCCATCTGCGCCTCCAGGAATTCGAAACGTTGGGTAATCTGCAGCAGCGTGTGTTCAGCGATCATGGGGGTGGGTCGCCGATGTGCTGCATTTGGTCAAGGGCGGTTTTGGGGTATGCTCTGCCCATGCGTGTATTTTTCCTTTTGATAATGTTCGCTGTCCCCGCCGTTGCCGACACGGGTCAAACCCTGCAATGGCCCGCCTGTTACTGCACAGACAAACACAAAGACCGGTTTGCTGTGGGCGACCAGGTGTGCCTGACCGTCGATGGGCGAAGCTTCATGGCCGAATGCCAGATGTTTCAAAACGTCCCATCCTGGCGGGAGTTAGAGGACGAAATCTGTCCCCTGTCGCAATCGCAATCCCCGACCCCGCCCCCAACGCATCCCAGCGTGGCGGACCGGATCACGGCCCTACGGGGATAACGGCGACAGAAGCGACGTAATGCGGGCGCGGTTGACGCCCATATCGCTGTGCCCCAGCGTCAGATGACCTGCGGCCACGGTGCAGCCGTCGGCGTGGGTCAAATTCAAAACATCGGGAAACCCCCACACCCGTGACCGCACCACCAGCGTTGCTGCACCGGGCGATTGGCGGATGACCTTGGCCCGTGGCAATGCGGCCGCTGCTTGCACCAAGTCCTGGAAGGCGGCGTCATCCATGGGTTGGCTTTGCGCGTATCCACCCGGCACCACCAAGCTGGTGTCCGCCCCGGCCCCGCACCCCAACGCGTCCTGCGCCCGGGCGAAAAAGCTGTGGTTTGTGGCAACCGGCCACAGACGCACCGCGATTTGCAAGATCACAAAGCAAAAGATCAGCCCCAAGATAAGTTTCACCGCCAAACCCCCAATATGTTCGATAATGTCAACGTATCAGCCCCTATCGCACCTTCACACCGGGCAAAATGCTGAGAATTTCAAACATCAAATTCGCCGCCGTCAGGGCCGTATTGCCGCTGGTGTCGTACATGGGGCTGACTTCCACCATGTCAAAGCCCACGATGGACAGCCCCCGCAACGCGCGGATCAACTGCATGGCTTGGGGCGTGGTCAGACCGCCGATTTCGGGCGTGCCTGTGCCGGGGGCATAGGCCGGATCCAGGCTGTCGATGTCATATGTCAGATACACCGGATGGTCCCCGATGCGCTTGACAATGTCTTCGCCCAAACCGGTCAGGGGCTGGTGCCACAACTCGTGCGCTTGGATCACGTTGAACCCCCAGCCTTGGGCCTCGGTGAAGTCTTCCGCCGTATAGCCCGTGCCGCGCAGGCCGATTTGGAACACCAGTTCCGGCACGATCAACCCTTCTTCATACGCGCGGCGAAACACCGTGCCGTGGGTTTCGCGTTCGCCGAACATTTCGTCATTCACATCGGCGTGGGCGTCCACGTGCACCAGCGCCACGGGCCCGTGCTTTTTCGCGATGGATCGCAAGATCGGCAGCGTCAGGGAATGGTCGCCCCCCAGGGTGGCGGGGATCACGGTGAAGTCGTGCAACCGGTCATAGGCCGCCTCGATGATCTTCAAACTGTCGGCCAGGGAAAACGTGTTGATCGACACATCCCCCATGTCCGCCATCTGCAAACTGTCAAAGGGGGCCGCCCCCGTTTGGATGTTATAGGGGCGGATCATCGCGCTTTCTTGGCGGATTTGTTTGGGTCCGAACCGCGTGCCCGACCGCCAAGATGTGCCGATGTCCATGGGAATGCCCATGAACACCACGTCCAGGCCCGCGGGGCTGTCCGCCTCTGGCAGGCGCATGAATGTTTGCGGGCCGGCAAAGCGGGCCAGGTCGTTGCCGGAAATCGGTTGGTTTGGCATAGGTGTGTCCCCTGTTTTGCCCCAGGCTTGCCCAGCGGGCGGGCGGGCGCAAGGGGGCAAACACGGCCAAACGTTAACAAAGGGCGCGGGTTAACGCACCGCGCGCAGGGTTTACTTTCCGTAAAATTGGCCGAATCTGCGCGCCTTTTCAGCCACTTACGCGAATTTGTTTCGCGTGCGAAACATTTGAATTTCAGCCCCTGGCGCGCAAGTTCCAGCAGTACAGGCACATCAATTCGCACGCCGCGTGGGCCCCCGCCACAGCTGTGGCCCCCGATGCATCAAACGGCGGGGACACTTCCACCACGTCGCCCCCCACCATGTTGATGCCCCGCAGGCCGCGCAAGATCGCCGCCGCCTGGGCCGACGACGCCCCGCCCCACACGGGCGTCCCCGTGCCAGGGGCAAAGGCCGGGTCCAGGAAATCAATGTCGAAGGTGACATATGCCGGGCGGTCGCCCACGATGGATTTGATCTGATCCACCGTGGCCGCAACCCCCTGTTCGTGCAGCGTCGGCGCGTCGATCACCGGCACGCCCGCGTCATATTCGTTCACCGTGCGGATGCCCACCTGGACCGAATGTTTCGCATCGATCAGCCCCATTTTCAGCGCCTTGTAAAACATCGTGCCGTGGTCGATCCGGTCCATGTCGTCGTCTTCCCACGTGTCGGAATGGGCATCGAATTGGATCAAGGATATGGGCCCGTATGTGTCGTAATACGCCTGCAAAATCGGGAAGGTGATGTAGTGATCCCCCCCCAGCGTCAGCGACCCCGCACCCGCCGCCAAAATGCCCGCGATATGGGCCTTCAGGGCGCCTGGAAAGCTGCGGGTGTCGGCATAATCAAACGCGACATCGCCGAAATCTGCGACGTTGTAATCTGTGAACGGGTTGATGTCCCAGCCAAAGGGCGGGTCGCACGGCTGCAGGGTGCTGGCTTCCCGGATGGCGCGCGGCCCCAGGCGCGTTCCGGGGCGGTTGGTGACCGCCTGGTCAAAGGGCACGCCGGTGACGGCCAGATCAACGCCCGCCAAGTCCTTGGTATAGGTGCGGCGCATAAATGACAGCACACCCCCGAAGGCGTTTTCATAGCTCATGCCCCTAAAACCCTTACGCGTCAGGGCGTTATCGACATCGTTTGCAGCATCACTTAAAGCCATTTTACCCCTCCGTGGGCAGGGCGCGTTCCACCAAACGCGCAAAGAAAGACGCGCCGATGGGCGCGATATCGTCGTTGAAGTTGAACCCTGGATTGTGCAGCGCAGGCCCTTCGCCCTGGCCAATAAACAGATAACTGCCCGGCACTTTTTCCAGGACATAGGCGAAATCTTCCGCCCCCATTTCCTGGGTGCGGTCGGTGCGCACATTGGCAGCCCCCACCACATCAGATGCGACGTTCGCTGCGAAATCCGTTTGGGTGGCATGGTTGATCGTGGGCGGGTACGACGGGGTGTGGATCAGGTCGGCCTGCACGTCGTATGCTGCAGAAATTCCGGTGCAAATCGCGGCCATGCGGTCCAACACCACCTGGCGCACGTCTTGGGAAAATGTCCGAATTGTTCCGCCGAACCAGATGTCTTCCGGCACGATGTTTTCCGCCGTCCCGCCGTGGATTTCCGTGATGGACAGGGCCAGGTCCGCCACCGGATCCACGCTGCGGCTTTTGATGGTTTGAAACGCCTGGGCTGCGGCCAACAGGGCCACCACCGGGTCTTTGGTTTCGTGCGGATACGCGCCGTGCCCCCCTGCCCCGCGCACCATCACGCGAAAGCTGTCCACGCCCGCCATGATCGGCCCCGGCGTGGTGGCAAATGTGCCTGCAGGCGCGCCCGGATCGGTGTGCAGGGCGTACGCTTGGGTGATGTTGAAACGGTCCAGGATGCCTTCGTCCAGCATCACCTTGGCCCCGCCGCCGTCTTCTTCGGCCGGTTGGAACATCAAGGCGACCCTGCCTTTGAAATTGCGCGTCTCCGCCAGATACCGCGCCGCCCCCAACAGCATGGTGGTGTGCCCGTCGTGCCCGCAGGCGTGCATCGCCCCTGGGTGGGTGGACGCATAGTCAACGCCCGTCGCTTCCTGCAACGGCAAGGCGTCAAAATCCGCCCGCAGCGCAACAGTGGGGCCCCCGGCCTGCCCGTTGATGATGGCCACGATGCCCGTGGTGGCGATGCCTTCGTGGATTTCGTCCACACCCATGTCCCGCAACCGGTCCGCGATGAAGGCGGCCGTTTTGGGGCAGTCAAAGCGCAGTTCCGGGATCTGGTGCAGATGCCTGCGCCAAGCGGTCATATCGTCCGCAAACTCTGCTATCCGGTTGACGATCGGCATGTCCTGGCCCCCATAGTTGGGCCAAGACAATCGCAAAGCGAAGGGGCGCGCAATGAAGAACGACGAATTGGTGCACAAAGCCGATGGGGGCATCGAACGCCTGCTGCACATCATGCGCCGCCTGCGCGATCCGGACACCGGCTGCCCCTGGGACATCGAACAAACCTTTGAAACCATCGCCCCCTATACAATTGAGGAGGCGTATGAGGTGGCGGATGCCATCGACCGGGGCGACATGGGAGAGCTGAAAGGCGAACTGGGCGATCTGCTGTTGCAGACCGTGTACCACGCGGCCATCGGCGAAGAAGCGGGCCTGTTCACTTTTCACACCGTGGCCGACGCCATCAGCGACAAAATGGTGGCCCGCCACCCCCATGTGTTCGGCGATGAAAATCGGGACAAATCGGCAGAACAGCAGACCCGGGATTGGGAAACCGTCAAAGCCGCTGAACGTGCCGCAGCGCAACAATCGCGCACGTTGGACGGCGTGGCGTTGGGGCTGCCTGCCTTGATGCGGGCGGTAAAACTGCAAAAACGCGCGGCCCGGGTGGGATTTGATTGGCCCGACATGGACCAGGTTTTGGACAAGGTGGCAGAAGAATTGGCAGAACTGAAGGACGCCAAAACCCAAGACCACCGCCACGAAGAATTCGGCGACTTGATGTTCGTGATGGCCAATGTGGCCCGGCACATGGGGATTGATCCAGAGGCGGCCCTGCGCGATGCCAATGGAAAATTTACACGGCGTTTCAATGGCATAGAAGACAAATTGAAAGCGATGGGAAAAGAACCTGCACAGTCCGACCTGGCGGAAATGGACGCGCTGTGGGACGCGGTGAAGCGGGAAGAAAAGTTATCCGACTGATTTAATCGGGTATTGACCTGACCATTTTAGTCGGAAATAAGCAGGCCATCGAAACCAGGAGAATCTTCGATGTCCTTCATCCGCACCGCCACCTTCGCCACCCTGACCACCGCCATCGCCGCCCCCGTTTTGGCGGACGAAGTGAACGTCTATTCTTACCGCCAACCCGAACTGCTGCAGCCGTTGATGGACGCCTTCACAGAACAGACCGGCATCAAGGTGAACGTGGCCTTTTTGAACAAAGGCATGGTGGAACGGCTGAAGGCCGAAGGCGCGCGGTCCCCCGCTGATCTGGTGTTCACCGTGGATATTTCGCGCTTGTCGGCGGTGGTAAACGAAGGGCTGACCCAACCGGTTGTATCTGAGACCATCACCGACAATGTGCCTGCCGATTACCGCGACCCCGACCACCACTGGTTCGGCCTGACGACCCGGGCGCGCATCGTCTATGCATCCGTGGAACGGGTCCAGCCAGGGGAGATCACCACATATGAAGACCTGGCTGACCCCAAGTGGAAGGGCCGCATTTGCACACGGTCCGGCACGCACCCGTACATGGTGGCCCTGACGTCGGCCCACCTGCACCACCACGGTGAAGCGGCCACCTTGGACTGGTTGCAGGGGTTGAAAGCCAACTTGGCGCGCAAACCCCAAGGCAACGACCGCGCCCAAGTGAAGGCGATCTGGGCGGGCGAATGTGATATTTCGCTGGGCAACACGTATTACATGGGCAAGATGCTGACCAACGACGAACAAAAGGAATGGGCGGCATCGGCCAAGATCGTCTTCCCCACGTTTGAAGACGGCGGCACCCATGTGAACATTTCGGGCGTGGCGCTGACCAAATCTGCCCCCAACAAAGACAACGCCATCAAGTTGATGGAATATCTGACATCCCCCGCAGCCCAAGAAATCTATGCCGCGGCGAACTTCGAATACCCCATTGCACCGGGCACCCAAGCGGTGGACCTGGTGAAAAGCTGGGGCGATTTTGAAGCGGACGCCGTAAACCTGATGGACATCGCCAAGCTGCGCCCCGCCGCCTTGCGGTTAACGGAAGTGGCAGACTACGACGGGTAAGTCTTTCCAATCCCGCAATAAAAGAAAGGGCGGTCCCATGGGCCGCCCTTTTCGCGTGTCAGCTGCCCAACATCCAGGTGCCGTCGGGCCAGAACGCGTGGAAGGCAAAGGCGAACATCACGTCGTGGGGCACGTCTTTGCCGGTCTTGGCGTCGCGCACCCGCACGGTGCCCACGTCGCGGCTTTGGGCGATCACGCGCCCATCCAGGGCCGACGCTTGGCCCGATTGCCAAGAAATGCGCACGCCTTTTTCCGTCACCTCGCCTTCTTTTGACAGGCGGGTCAACGGCCACGCGCGGTCGCCGATGCGCACGACACGGGCCAAGGGTTCGATCCCGTGGGGCGGGTTTTCGCCGTTGTACAGAAACGGTCGGGTGCTGCTGTCATAGCTGACGTAAGGATTGCGCCCGTATTGGCGGCCAAAGTTGGGCTGGTCCATCACCAGGCCGTTGGGATTGCGGGCTTTGAATTGCCCCCAGCTTTCCATCCAGGTGGGCAGCGCGGTCAGCTTGGTGCCGGTCAATTCCCCCACGATGGCTTCGCCGATGGCCTGTTGCCACCAGCTTTCGGTTTCGCGGTCGTACATCACCATGTCCGAATTTCGCAGCTTGCCCGACACACCAAAGGTCAAGATTTTGCCGCCCACGTTGCGGTCAAAGGTGATGCCAGAATTGCACAAAGGGCAGAAGGTGACGGCAACCTTGTGGGGGCCCACATCGTCGTTCACGATTTCATGCCACGTCAAATACCGAATGGGATAGGCGCGCGGCACTTGCCCATCGAATTCCACCGCGATGACGGGTTCACGGTCCCCGATGCGGGTTTCGTCGATGGCGCTGATGAAGCTGGGATTGGACAGCGCAGGGATCCCATCCTTGGGCGGGCCACCCGACAAGATTTCCGCCCAGTTGTCGACGCTGGTTTTTTCAAAATCCGTGTTGGGCCATTCGTATTTCCAAAAATTTGGATCTGCGTGCACGCTGCCCGATGCCAGGGCCATCCCGGCCACCACTGCCAAAGTCCTTAAAATCATAGGGTCCCCTCCGCGATATAAGATGGGCAGAACCTTCGGATGCAATGGCCCGTCGCGCCAGCCCCCACACGCAAACGTGTTGGACTGTCAAATGTTGGCCCGGCAAAAAAAGGGCGACCCGTGGGCCGCCCTGAAAGATCAATCGGTGACTTTGACCGTCTGCATCACATCCGGCGCCCCGTCGATGGCCCCGGTGCGTTGGTCGCCGCGTTTGATGGCGTCCACCACATCCATGCCGGATGTCACGCGCCCCACCACGGTGTACTGGCCGTTCAAGAAATGGCCCGGGGCGAACATGATGAAGAACTGGCTGTTGGCGCTGTTGGGGTCTTGCGACCGGGCCATGCCGACGATGCCGCGATCAAACGGCACTTCGGAAAATTCAGCCGCCAGGTCGGGCAATTCGGACCCGCCCATCCCAGCACGGCGCATGTTGGACGGGTCTTTGCCGAACTGCACGTCGCCGGTTTGGGCCATGAACCCGTTGATCACCCGGTGAAACACCACCCCGTCATAGGCACCCGCCGACGCAAGTTCGGTGATTTGGGCGACGTGACCGGGGGCCACATCTTCCAGCAGGTCAATCTGGATGGTGCCATTGGCCCCTTCCCCCGCCACTTGAATTTCCAGACCCGCAGAAAACGCAGGTCCAGCCATCAGGGCAAAAAGAACTGCAAGCTTACGCATCGGCGGCCACTTTCATGCTGATCATCCGGTCCGGCGTCGCAGGCGGTTCGCCGCGCTGGATGGCATCCACGTGGTCCATGCCCGAAATCACCCGGCCATAGACGGTGTATTGGCGGTTCAGGAAGTGGTTGTCGGAAAAGTTGATGAAGAACTGGCTGTTGGCGGAATCAGGGTTTTGCGACCGCGCCGCCCCCAACGTGCCCCGGTCGTGGGGGATGCCGGAAAATTCAGCCGGCAGATCGGGCAAGCTGGACCCGCCAGTGCCGGCCCGGCGCAGATCAAAGCCGTCTTCCATATCGCCGTGTTCCACGTCGCCTGTTTGGGCCATGAACCCGTCAATCACGCGGTGAAAGGCCACGTTGTCGTATTCGCCCGCGCGGGCCAATTCTTTGATGCGGTCGCAGTGTTTGGGGGCGATGTCGGGCAACAGCTCGATCGTGACCGTGCCGTTTTTCAGTTCCACCAGGATGGTGTTTTCGGGATCTTTGATGTCGGCCATGGGGCCCTCCTGCTTGGTTGGGATGGGACATAGCGCCCAAGGCCCGCAATGAAAAGTCCGCACGGTTGACGCGCCGCGCGCCACAGGTCACAGAACCGTCACCCAAGCGGAGATGCAAAGATGGCGTGGAAGACCCTGGATCAAATGGACCTTAACGGAAAGCGCGTGTTGACCCGCGTGGACATCAACGTGCCCGTGGAAGACGGCCGGGTCACCGACACCACCCGCATCGACCGCATTGTGCCCACGGTCCAAGACATTCTGGCCGCAGGCGGCACGCCCATTCTGATCGCGCATTTCGGCCGACCCAAGGGCCAAGTGGTGCCAGAGATGTCTTTGGCCATCACCCTGCCCGCCTTGGAAGCAGCCTTCGGCCAGCCGGTGAAATTCACAACCCTGGACGACGCGGCAGACGCCATTGCCTTTGCCAAAAACCAAGTGGTGCTGATCGAAAACATCCGGTTCGAGCCTGGCGAAGAAACGAACGACCCCGCCCTGGCCGCGCGTTTGGCGGAGTTGGGCGATGTTTACTGCAACGATGCGTTTTCAGCCGCGCACCGGGCCCACGCGTCCACCACCGGGTTGGCGCAGCTGCGCCCGGCCTGTGCGGGGCGGTTGATGGCGGCGGAACTTGGCGCGCTGGAAGCGGCCTTGGGCGACCCCAAGCGCCCCGTTGTGGCCGTGGTGGGGGGCGCAAAAGTGTCCACCAAGCTGGATTTGCTGGGCAATCTGGTGGGCAAAGTGGACCATCTGGTGATCGGCGGCGGCATGGCCAACACGTTTTTGGCGGCCCAGGGCCACGGCGTGGGCACATCCTTGTGCGAACACGATTTGGCCGACACGGCGCGCGACATTCTGGGCAAAGCGGCTGACGCCGGGTGCGAGATCATCTTGCCCACAGACGTGGTGGTGGCCCGCGAATTTGCTGCAGGGGCCGCCAATGAAACCGTGGCCGCCACCGCCTGCCCCGACGACGCGATGATCCTGGATGCAGGTGCCGAAAGCGTGGCCAAAATCGGCGAAGTGTTTGCCGCCGCCAAAACCGTGATCTGGAACGGCCCGCTTGGCGCTTTTGAAATTGAACCCTTCGACAAAGCCACCAACGCCGCAGCCCAGGCCGCCGCAACCCTGACGAAAATGGGCAAGCTGACCTCTGTGGCGGGCGGCGGCGACACCGTGGCCGCGCTGAACCAAGCGGGGGCGGCGGATGATTTCACCTATATTTCCACCGCGGGTGGCGCGTTTTTGGAGTGGATGGAAGGCAAAACCCTGCCCGGTGTGGCGGCCTTGGGCGGGAAATAGCCGCCCCGCCCCACCGTTAGCGCCACCGTTGTTGAAACCTTAAGGCAGGCGTCTCTATAAGGCGGAAAACCAACCAAATCACGAGGGTCCCCCATGAGCAGCGCAGTCCAGGCAGAAAAAATCAAAGGCGGTCAAGGCTTCATTGCAGCGCTGGATCAAAGCGGCGGGTCGACCCCCAAAGCGTTGAAACTGTATGGCGTGGACGACAGCGCCTATGCCAACGACGACGAAATGTTTGACCTGATCCACGCCATGCGCACCCGGATCATCAAATCCCCCAGCTTCACCGGCGAAAAAGTCGTGGGCGCGATCCTGTTTGAAAACACCATGGAACGCCACATCGACGGCATCCCGTCGTCGCAATATCTGTGGAACGAACGCGGCGTTGTCCCCTTCTTGAAAGTGGACAAGGGCCTGGCGGACGCGGAAAACGGCGCCCAGGTGATGAAACCCATCGGCAATCTGGACGCTTTGTGCCAGCGCGCCAAATCGTTGGATGTGTTCGGCACCAAGATGCGATCCGTGGTGGGGGCTGCGAATCAAGCCGGGGTAACCGCCGTGGTGGCCCAACAGTTCGAATTTGGCCGCCAGATCCTGTCCCACGGCTTGGTCCCGATTTTGGAACCCGAAGTGACGATTTCCATCGCGGACAAGTCAGAGGCTGAGGCCATGGTGCGCGACGCCATTCTGGCCGAACTGGACGGCATGGACCAACCAATCATGTTGAAACTGACCCTGCCAGAGGCGGCAAACCATTACAAAGCCCTGGTGGATCACCCCAAGGTTTTGTCGGTCGTGGCCCTGTCGGGGGGGTATTCGCGCGCCGAAGCCAACGCCCGTTTGTCGCAGAACACCGGCATGATCGCCAGCTTCAGCCGCGCCCTGACCGAAGGGTTAAGTGCCGGGCAGTCAGACAGTGATTTCGACGCCGCTTTGGGCGACACGATCGACAGCATTTACCGCGCATCCATCGCGGGCTGACAACCTGACGGGGAATTTTTGGCAAAATGAGTCAAAGATTCCAAGTCTTTGCCACATTCTTGCCCGACATCCTGGATACGCGGGCAGAATGACTTTGCAGTCCCCACGCATTGCGATTGGCCCGTTGGTCATCGTTTTGGTGTCGCTCACGTTGGCGGCCTATTTCTGCTTTGCGGCCATCAACGGCGATTTTGGGGTGATGCGCCGGGCAGAAGTGGACGCTGAAGCCCGCGCCCTGCAGGCCGAATTGGACAGTCTGGACGCGCAAATCGCGCAGCTGGAAAACAAAACCCGCCGCCTGTCCGATGATTTCCTGGATTTGGATTTGCTGGATGAACGCGCGCGCGATGTTCTGGGGCTGATCCGTCCGGATGAAATCGTTATCCGCTGACGCCCCCCCCCTTTCCGCTTTCTATTTTCCCACTTCGCGGTCTGCATACCTGTGTGTGCAAGAAAGCAATTCACCTTTCGCATAGGCTGTGCTAGAAGATAGTTTAACACTAAACTATTTTTCGGGAGGGCCCCGCCCATGGCCGCCAAAAAGGCAAAGTCCAACACCTCTAAAGATGAGCTTTTGCACTATTACAAAGAGATGTTGTTGATCCGCCGGTTTGAAGAAAAAGCGGGCCAACTGTACGGGATGGGTCTGATCGGCGGTTTTTGCCACCTTTATATCGGTCAAGAAGCCGTGGTGGTGGGCCTGGAAGCTGCGGCAGAAGACGGCGACAAGCGCGTCACATCGTACCGCGACCACGGCCACATGTTGGCCTGCGGCATGGACCCCAAAGGCGTTATGGCGGAACTGACCGGACGCGAAGGGGGGTATTCCAAGGGCAAGGGTGGCTCTATGCACATGTTTTCCAAGGAAAAGCACTTTTATGGCGGTCACGGCATCGTGGGCGCGCAGGTGCCCATCGGGGCCGGGCTTGCCTTTGCTGACAAATACAAGGGCAACGGGCGGGTGTCGTTCGCCTATTTCGGGGATGGGGCTGCGAACCAGGGCCAGGTCTATGAAACCTTCAACATGGCGGCCCTGTGGGACCTGCCGGTGATTTTTGTCATTGAAAACAACCAATACGCCATGGGCACCGCGCAGCAGCGGTCCACGTCCAGCGCGGAAATTTGGGAACGGGGCAAAGCCTTCGGCATTCCGGGCGAAGCGGTGGACGGGATGGATGTTTTGGCCGTGCGCGAAGCCGGCGAAAAAGCCGTGGCCCACTGCCGCAGCGGCAAAGGCCCCTACATCTTGGAAGTGAAAACATACCGGTATCGGGGGCATTCCATGTCCGACCCGGCCAAATACCGCACCCGCGAAGAGGTGCAGAAAATGCGCGAAGAACGCGATTGCATCGACCGCGTGCGCGACATGCTGTTGACCGGCAAGCACGTCACCGACGACGAATTGAAAGCCATCGACAAAGATATCAAGGCGGTGGTGAACGAAGCGGCAGAATTTTCCAAAGAAAGCCCCGAACCCGCGCTGTCCGAACTGTGGACAGATATTTACGCGGAGGCAGGCTGATGCCGCATTTTGAAATTCATGCAGGCGACGTGGAACAGGCCAAAGCGTACTATGGCGGCCTGTTCGGTTGGACGTTTGACGCCATGCCCGGCGCAGAAGATGTGCAATACCATCTGGCCACGGGCCATGATGTGGGCGGCGACAAAGACTGCACCGTGGGCATCTTGGCCCGCCCCGACACGGCCCACCCTGCGGGAACCGCAATTCGCGGCGGCACCATGACGTTCGAAGTGGCAGACTGCGACGACCGATACGCATGGGCCCTGGCCAACGGCGGGGCCGAAGCCCTGCCCCCGATGGATTACCCTGGAATTGGACGATGCGCCTATGTCGAAGATGGGCAAGGCAATGTCGTTGGAATGATCACTCCGGTAGGAGACGCTTAACATGGCAACCGAAATCCTTATGCCCGCCCTGTCCCCCACGATGGAAGAAGGCACCCTGGCCAAATGGCTGGTGAAAGAAGGCGATACCGTCGCATCGGGCGACATCATCGCGGAAATCGAAACCGACAAAGCCACCATGGAATTTGAAGCCGTGGACGAAGGCACCATGGGCAAAATCCTGGTGGCAGAAGGCAGCGAAGGGGTGAAAGTGAACACCCCCATCGCCGTGCTGTTGGAAGACGGCGAAAGTGCCGATGACATCGCCGATGCCAAACCCGCCGCGGCCCAGATCGACAGCGATGAACCGGCTGTGTCCGCCCCCGCCGCTGCGGTGCCCGCACCTGTGAAAGTGGTGGAAGAAGCGCTGCCCGAAGGCACCAAAATGAAGACCCAAACCGTCCGCGAAGCGTTGCGCGACGCCATGGCCGAAGAAATGCGCATCGATGAAGACGTGTATCTGATGGGCGAAGAAGTGGCCGAATATCAGGGCGCTTACAAAGTGTCCCAAGGCTTGCTGGACGAATTCGGCGCCAAACGCGTGATCGACACGCCCATCACTGAACACGGGTTCACCGGCATCGCCGTGGGGGCCGCGTTCGGCGGGTTGAAACCGATTGTGGAATTCATGACGTTTAACTTCGCCATGCAAGCCATTGATCAGATTATCAATTCAGCGGCAAAAACCCTGTATATGTCCGGTGGCCAGATGGGCGCACCCATGGTGTTCCGGGGTCCCAATGGGGCCGCCGCCCGCGTGGGCGCGCAACACAGCCAGGATTACGCCGCGTGGTACGCGCATATCCCCGGCCTGAAAGTGGTGCAGCCCTATTCTGCGGCCGATGCCAAGGGACTGTTGAAGTCCGCCATCCGCGATCCAAACCCGGTGATCTTCCTGGAAAACGAGATCTTATACGGCCAAACCTTCGACGTGCCTGATCTGCCGGATTACACCGTGCCCTTGGGCAAGGCCCGCATCTGGCGCGAAGGCGATGACATCACCCTGGTCAGCTTCGGGATCGGGATGAAATACGCGCTGGAAGCCGCAGACCGCCTGGCAGAAGCCGGCGTATCGGCCGAGGTGATCGACCTGCGCAGCCTGCGCCCCTTGGACACGGAAACGGTGATCAATTCGGTGATGAAAACCAACCGCTGTGTAACCATCGAAGAAGGGTTCCCGGTCTGCTCTATCGGCAACCACATCTCTGCCGTGTTGATGCAGCAAGCGTTCGATTATCTGGATGCACCCGTCATCAACTGCACCGGCAAGGACGTGCCCATGCCCTATGCCGCGAACCTGGAAAAGCTGGCGCTTGTCACCACGGACGAAGTGATGGACGCCGCCAATTCCGTTTTGTACCGCTGAGGGAGGACTGACCATGGCCATAGAAATTCTTATGCCCGCCCTGTCCCCCACGATGGAGGAAGGCACCCTGGCCAAATGGCTGGTGAAGGAAGGCGACACCGTCGCATCCGGCGACCTGCTGGCCGAGATTGAAACCGACAAAGCCACCATGGAATTCGAAGCCGTGGATGACGGCATCGTGGGCAAAATCCTGGTGGCGGAAGGCAGCGAAGGGGTGAAGGTGAACACCGCCATCGCCGTGCTGTTGGAAGACGGCGAAAGCATGGACGACGCATCCGCCGCCGC
The DNA here is from genome assembly GCA_020629235.1 of Planktomarina sp. Taxonomy (GTDB): domain Bacteria; phylum Pseudomonadota; class Alphaproteobacteria; order Rhodobacterales; family Rhodobacteraceae; genus Planktomarina. The sequence continues at coordinate 49,730 of JAHDDS010000005.1, read as the reverse complement.
CCCAAAAGCTGAAACCAAAGCGCAAGACGACGCAGCTGCAAAGGCCCCCGCCCCCGCAATCGCACCGGCCCCATCGGCCCCGACTGCACCGCAAGCCAAAGGCGACCGGGTCTTCGCATCCCCCCTGGCGCGACGCATCGCGGCGGACAAGGGTCTCGATTTGGGCAGCATCAGTGGATCAGGCCCACGCGGCCGCATCGTAAAGGCCGACGTGGAAGGGGCCTCTGCCGCACCCAAAACGGCCAGTGCTGGATCGTCCACGGCCGCGACTACGGGCCCGCCCCCAGCCGTCAACCCCGGCACCATCGAAGCGATGTACCAAGACCGCATTTTTGAGGCGGTGCCTTTGGACGGTATGCGCAAAACCATCGCGGCCCGGCTGACCGAAGCCAAGCAAACCATCCCGCACTTCTATCTGCGGCGCGATATCAAGTTGGACAACTTGCTGGCGTTTCGCAGCCAAATCAACAAACAGCTGGAACCACGCGGCGTGAAGCTGTCCATCAACGACTTCATCATCAAAGCCTGCGCCTTGGCGCTGCAACAGGTGCCCGATGCCAACGCTGTTTGGGCCGGCGATCGGGTGTTGAAAATGCAGGCCAGCGATGTGGCGGTGGCAGTGGCCATCGAAGGCGGGCTTTTCACGCCCGTGCTGCAGGACGCTGACACAAAGTCGCTGTCCACACTCAGCGCGCAAATGAAAGACATGGCCACCCGCGCCCGCGACCGCAAATTGGCCCCCCATGAATACCAGGGCGGCAGCTTTGCAATCTCGAACCTTGGGATGATGGGCATCGAAAACTTCGACGCGGTGATCAACCCGCCCCACGGGGCCATTCTGGCTGTGGGCAGCGGCGTGAAAAAACCGGTGGTGGATGGCGATCAGATCAGCGTGGCCACCGTCATGTCCGTGACCCTGTCTGTGGACCACCGGGTGATCGACGGCGCCTTGGGGGCCGAACTGCTGGGCGCCATCGTGGACAACTTGGAAAACCCCATGGGGATGTTGGCCTGACCCTTCACTTTGAGGGCAAATACCTCGGGTGAATGACCCGCAGGGTCAGAGGGCAGCGCCCTAAACAACACCAAAAACAGCAAGCGGCCCGACGGGGCCGCTTTCCTTTTGTGCAGTTACCCCAAGCCCAAAAGTTGGTTCATGGTCATGGACGGTTGATCACAGCCTGCTTCGCCCACGATTTTGGCGGGCACCCCTGCCACGGTTTTGCACGGCGGCACTTCGTGCAACACAACAGACCCCGCCGCGATGCGGCTGCAATGCCCCACTTTGATGTTGCCCAGCACTTTGGCCCCAGCCCCGATCAGCACCCCATCGCCAATCTTGGGGTGGCGGTCGTCGTCTTCTTTGCCTGTGCCCCCCAAAGTCACCGAATGCAGCATGGACACATTGTCCCCCACCACGGCCGTCTCGCCGATGACAATGGAATGGGCGTGATCAATCATGATGCCTTGACCCACGCGCGCAGCGGGGTGGATGTCCACGCCAAAAACCTCGGACGCGCGGGACTGCACGTAATACGCCATGTCCTTGCGGTCTTGCCGCCACAGCCAATGGGCCACGCGATAGGCTTGGATTGCCTGATAGCCTTTGAAAAACAGGATCGGTTGGATCATCCGGTGGCACGCGGGATCGCGGTCAAACACTGCCACCAAATCGGCCCGCGCAGCACCCACAAGGTCCATATCGCCAAAGGCCGCGTTGCTGACTTCCCGCAGGATTTGTTCGGGCATTCCGTCAGACGCCAGCTTCGTTGCCGTGCGATAGGCCAGTGCCGCCTGCAAAGACGCGTGGTGCAAGATGTTGGAATGTACCAAACCGCCCAAGGCCGGTTCATCGTGGACGGTCGCTTCGGCGTCTTTGACCACCTGATCCCAAACAGGATCAAAGGCGGATATGCTGGATGCGGACTGTGCCATGGGGAACCCTCAACAATGCTTGTGGGCGTATTACCACAAGCACCGCCGAAAACGCAAAGCGCTTCAAAGGGCTGCTGAAATTCCCGTGAAGGGCCCTGGCCCATAGTCAGCCGACACTTGCGCCACTTGAACATAGACCGATCCCGCCACACCGTCGCTGGCGGCATCGGCAGCTGTGTATGTCCAATGGGGCGCGGTCACATCCACTTGCCGCACCAACGCATCGGCCTGCCAAATTTCCACGCGGTACTGTTCGGCGGCTTCAAACAGCGGAACATCAACGCTGTCCCAACTGTCATTGCCACTGCGGCTGCGGCGCACCCAAGCGATTTCCAGCCCCCCGGACCTGGCCGCAGCGCGCAAGAACGCCGGGGCATAGGGGCGCAGGCCGTTGCCCTTGAACGCCAAGCTGACGGCATTGAACATCGGATCGCTGTATGGACGGCTGCCCGGTCCCACCCGGAAATGCTGGGCCACGTTGCGGGCTGCTTGGGCCAGGGTGATTTGATCGACGCTGCCGTTCAACAGCACAAAATGACTGCCTGCGGGCCATTGGCTGGGCATGAACGCATCCGTCCCAAACTGCCCACGCAAACGGCGGCTGATGGCAAAGCTGTCTGGCCCGGTCACTTGGGCGGTTTCAAATTGAAACACCTCCCAATTGTCGGGGGACCCGTCGCCGATGGCGGCCAAGTTCGCCCCGGCCAAAAGCGCAGCATGGGTGGTGGTGTCCAGTGCCCCTTGGGTCAGCTGCACCCCCAATGCGGGGCCGTGGTCCAAAACGCCGGGGCGGCCTGCGTCCAGGGGCGTGGTGGTGAACCCAAGCGTCGCCGGGGTCGAAAAGACCGTGTTCAGCGCATAATCCTGCCCTGTGGCGGACGCATAAACTGCGGCTTGACCGGGCCACGGATCGGACGACACAGCGGCGTGGGGGGCGTGGGGCACTTCGTCCCCCGACAGCAGCGGCAAATCCAGGAACGTGGCAAAGACCGGGTGGGCCACCGCCGCCTGCGCCACCACCGCCGGGTCATCTTGCGCGGCAATGGGCAAGTCCCAAGACCCGTCCACCCGCACCGCTTCGGCCCGGCGCGGGCCGGAATGTTCCAACCGATCAATCCGGTATTTGGCCCGCCCGCCGGGTTCTTGCAGCGTCACCACGTCGCCCGCGCCGATGGGGGCATCTGACGGGGGCAAAACAAATTCGGCCCGGTCGCGCGCGGACCGGCTTTCGGCCAACCACCTGTCGGTGATCTGGCGCGCTTCGGCCCGGGTCAGCATCAGGTTCAATTCGGATTGGGCCACATCTTGCGTGGTGTCGCTGGGGAAGATGGATTCGCTGGCGGCCACTTCAAAACTGCCGTCGGCATCAATGAACGACAGCCGCACGCGATCAGCCAGTTCGGCCTGCGGGTCACGGACATAGGACACAGGAAACACCTGATCGCCTTCCACCACCAACGAAGGATCATGCAGATCACTGGCCCATTTCGTGGTGCGGTTTTTGAAGATCAAAACGCCATCGCGTTCCACTGCGTCAAAGCCAAAGGCGGTCATAAGCGGCTGCAGCGCTTGGCGCGCACTGCCCACGGCCCCCACGCCGTACCCCCGGACATAGCCGTAAAGTTCGCGGGTATCGATGCGGGTGACGCCCGATCTTTCACAAATCTCGCGCACGACGGAATCCAAGGGCCGGGCCGACGTGCGCCCCGAAATCCAGTGGCCTTGGGCATAGTTTGCGGCGTCCGACCATACGTCAGACCGGTTCGGGAATGTCGGGAACGGCCGTGCATCCCAAGCCCACACATGGGCCCGCGACATATCCAGCATCGCACCGCCGTATACATCGGACACCGGATTGTTGGCCCCCTGCCCCCAGTGGGAATACATCGCCCGCAAATATTGCATCTGGATCAGTTCATCGCGCCGCCCGTTGGAATAACGCGGCACCGAACTTTCAGAGCTTTTGGGATCCAAAAACTTGTTGGGTTGATTGGTGCCTTTATCTATGGCCGCGCATCCGATTTCCGTGAACCAGACGGGTTTTGACTGCGGCACCCAGGCCGTCTGCTGCAGGGACCGCACGCCCCCCACGCGTTCATAGTGCGGGTTTGTCCACCAGCCGCGAATGTCCTTATACCGAAACGCCCAAGGCTCTGATTCACTGCCGTCTTGGATGGGGGTGCGGTTTTGGGCTTCGCGCGCTTCGGGCGTTTCATAGTACCAGTCGTACCCTTCGCCGCCTTCCACGTTGGCCTGCAGATAGTCCAGATTATAAATCGACTTGGCGCCGATGTCTTTGTGATCACACCCGTCCCGCCAATCCGACAGCGGCATGTAATTGTCGATGCCGATGAAGTCGATATTGTCGTCTGCCCACAGCGGGTCCAGGTGAAAATACCGGTCCCCTGTGCCGTCCTGGGGCTGATATCCGAAGTATTCGGACCAATCCGCGGCATAGGAAATCTTGGTGTCTGGCCCCAAAATACTGCGCACGTCTGCGGCCAGTTCCACCATTTTTTGCACCGCGACAAAGGTGCCATTGCCGTCCCTGATTTGCGTCAGGCTGCGCATTTCGGACCCGATGCAAAATGCCTCGACCCCGCCGGCCAAAGCGCACAGGTGGGCATAGTGCAAGATGAACCGACGGTACGACCATTCTTGCGGGCCGGTGTAGTCGACGGTGGTGCCGTTGGGGCTGAAGTCCGTGGCTTGGGCTGTGCCAAAAAACGCGTCCACTTCTGCCGCTGCGGCAGCCGTTTGATCGGTGCTGTCTGGTTGGCCCGGCGCGCGCGATGTGGTGATGCGCCCCCGCCAAGGCAAATGGGGTTGTTCGCCGCTGGCGTCCCACGGATTGGGCAAGCCGTTTCCGCGCAGTTGGTCCATCAAGATGAAGGGGTAAAACAGAACGTCTTGGCCGCTGCCTTGGATGGCCTGAATGGCTTCGATCACGGACGCATCCGCAGGGGTGCCGCCATAGACGGGCCGGTCGTCTTCTTGGGCAATCACGGTGGCAGTGGCGCGCGGTTGGCCGGACACGACCCAAGGCATTTGCGCGCCGTCTTCATCCGCTTGTTCCACCTTGGGCATCAATTGGCAGTCGCCCGCGCGCAGGTCATTGCCGAACCAAGACACGATCAAAGATGTGGACCGGCAATTGGGCAATTCGTCGGTCAGGGTTTCCAGCGATGTGGCCACATCCGTCAGGCCCGATGCGGTGTGCACATTGGCGGCCTCGGTCTTGCCGAAACCGCGATCAAAGAACACCGGCGTCGTGGCCAGGGTGTATTCACCCGACCCCGGCATCAGCGCCACAGCACCGATGGCATGGCTTAGGTCTTGCACCACGGGGCCGTCTTTGGGGTCCGACGGGCGGGTCACCTCGAAACTGAACTGGGGAATGCGGTTGCCAAAGGCCCCAAGCGGCAGGTCTTCAAACACGACATAGGCCGTGCCGCGAAACGCAGGGGCCTGCCCGGCCCCTTCCACCGCCACGATCTTGGGGTCAGGCATCTGATCGTCTGCGCCTGAATAAACCCGCATGGTATAGTCATTGACTGCAATTTCGGCCCCGTCCGCCCAGACCCGCCCCACGCTGGTGATGGTGCCTTCGCACAGCGCGATGGCCAGGCTGACGCTGTAGGAATATTCTGTCGTGGTGGGGCGCGGCGCACCTTTGCCGCCCTGGCGCGTGGCGGTGGCGCGTTCTTGGAACCGGGTGGCCCAGATCACTTGGCCCCCGACGCGCATACGGCCGTAAACTTGCCCCACGGGGGCCCCTTCGCTGGCCCCGGTCAAACGGAAGCGGTCCACCCGTCCCGTTTCCACAGACGCGCTGCCCCCGCCCATCAAGCGCTGGTCAATGACGCGCCCCACCATGGCGCCAGCGGCCCGGCCGATGGTGGCGGTGGCCAAGCCCGCCACGGTGCCGTTGATTGCGCCGCCAAGCGCCATACCGGCGGCCGAAAGAACCAAAGTTGCCATGGGTTTATCCCTTCAACGGAAATGCAAACCGCGCCACAATCCGGCGCTGCCACGGCTGGCTGAGGGGACTTTCCGTCACCGCATACCCGCCATAGGCGTGAATAAATTGCGCCGCGTCCCCCACGGCAGATTGAATGCCCAAATGCTTGGCCACACAGCCGGTGCGCATCCGAAACAATATCACGTCGCCTGGGGCGGCGTGGGCCAGGGGCTTGGCCAGCAGATACCGCGCGGTGGCCCGCCACAGCCGTTCTGCGCGGTCCACCTCGTCCCAGTCGCGGGAATAAACCGGGACCTGGGCGGGCTCGGCCCCCAGCAGGTCGCGCCACACACCGCGCACCAGGCCCAAACAATCGCTGCCCGCGCCTTTGGTGCTGGCCTGGTGCAGATAGGGCGTGCCGATCCAGGCGCGCGCGGCGTCCACCACGGCTTGGGTCATGACAGGCTGCCGCCGGAATTGTCGCCGCTGCGCACGGGCACAGACATCATCCAGTCTTCGCCCGGGATGTGGGGAAAGCCGCCGAAGTTCACCACGTTGTGGAACCGGTCACGGCAGGTGGACAACCGCCCGTCGCAGCCCGCCCAGACCAACACGACATCGCCGGCCTGCAGATCGGCGCGGATGGGTTCCCAGGTTTCCAACACGCGGACGCCGTCTTCCACCGTGTCGCTGGCAATCCAACTGACATAGTGTTGGCCCGCCCCGCTTTCCACCACCAGCTTGCCGCGCAAAAACCAGCCTTCGGGGAACGTCCCGTCGTGGGCAAGGCGCAGGCGCTTGCGGTCTTCGATGCCCAGCAGGGCCGCGCGCAGGTGGTGGGCGGGGTCGGTCATATCCACCCGGCAGCCCGCGTCGCCCATCACGTGGGGACAGGTCTTTTGATACACCCGCCCCTGCTGGGTGTTCAGGTCTTCGGTCAGGCCCCGCAGTTCCACTTCAAACGCGCCGCCGTTGCGCCGGATTTCCCCAAGCGTGCCCTGAAATGTCAGCTTGGCGTCGGCCACGTTGCGCCAGTTCACCAGCCAGGTTTTCACCGCCGCGTGGTCATAGAGGCCCGCGTTGATATCCGCCTCTGTGATGCGCGCGTCGGACAAGGCCCCTTGGGCTTCGGTGTTGTCCACCGCCAGGCCCGTGGTTTGGATCAGGGCTTTGGCGGTCATGCCGGTTTGGGCGGTGCAATCGTATCCGTCCACCACCAGGTCCATATCGTGATCGGTGAACCCCAGCACGGTGCCGTCTTTGCGTTCAATGACCCAGGCCCGCGCCACGGTGGTGACGCCGGTCTTCAAGTGCGCGTGAAGCGCGTCGGTGGCTGCATTGGCGGCGGTCATACCCGCACCTCCACCACTGGAATGTTGGGGACTTGGCCCGCGTTGAACGTGTCGACAGATGTGACGATGTGGTCGGTGTCAAAGCGCACGGGCACGTCGAATTCGAACCCCGCAGTCACGTCTGCAAATTCATCGACCGGGTGCGCAAAGCTGACGATCCCAGTGGCATAATCCACAGTGAAATCCACCGTATCCACCTGCACCACGCCGCCGACGGCCACTTGCACCGAACCCGGCACCGGCTTGCGGATGGGCCGGTCATAAACCGCATCCCCCGCGCCGTACCGCTTGATCAGTTGAAATTCGGTCACCACCCCGTCGCCCGTGCCCAGCACTTGGTCGGTGGGGTCCACTTGGCGGTCGGCAGCTTTGGATTTGTAATCCGCCCAGTCTTTCCAGCGAAACGCGTGCAGCGGGCCACGGCGGGCTTCAAAGAAATGCAGCACGTCTTCCACATCGGTCAAAGACCGCAGGGCCGCGCCCGCGTCATAGCGGCGGCGCGAATGTTCCCACGGCGTGTTGCGTTCTTCAAAGCCGTTGGCCAGGGTCACAATCTCGGTGCGCCGCTCGGGCCCGCCCGAGGATCCAAAAGACAAATTGGTGGGGAATTGAAGGTCGTGAAACGCCATGGGGAACCCTCCGTCAGGAATTGCGTTGGCCGCGCGACAAGGCGCGCGACATGTTGGCGGCGATTTGGCTTTGGCTGCGCTGGAAGCCCCCCACATCGGGGGTGGTGATGTTCATGGTCACCTGCACGTGCTGTGCCCCGCCTTGGGCTTTGACCCCCAGCTTGCCGTCGGCCCCGCGCGTCAGCGGCATGATCGCTTCTGGCCCCGCTTCGCCCATCAGCCCCAAGCCCCCCTGCATGGGAAATGTGGCCGGGCCGTCGATGACCCCGCCCTTGGCAAAGGCGTGCACCCGGCCCTGGCTGAAGACCCCGCCGTCGGCGAATTTGCCACCGAACAGACCGTTCATGGCCCCGCCGATCAGCCCGCCGAAGTGGTCGGTCACGGGTTTCAGTGCCGCGTTATAGGCGGTGTTGGCCACTGATTTTGCCACCACCCCCAGGGCGTCCGACAGGCGATACCCGTCAAAAACCAACCCGTCGAAGGCTTTGCGCAAGCCCCCCGACATGGACCGGTCCAAGGCGCTGACGTTGGCCTTGGTCTGATCCGTGGTGGTTTGCAGGCGTTCCAGTTCGGCGGTGAAAGCGGCAATCACATCGGTGCTGCTGCTAAGCCCGTCCAGAAGGCCGTCGAAATCGTCAAAATCAGCCATTGTCGTGTCCTTTGTCTTCGCTGTCGCGGTCCGTGTCTGGGAACGCGTCCATCAAGGTGGTCAGGCGGTCCCGGGTCATGGCGGCAGGGCCTTGGTCCAGGCCCAGCATCACCAACAGATCGTGGGGCGTCAGGGCCCAAAATTGGGCGGGTGTCAGCTTCAAGCGCGCCAGGCCCGCCCGGTGCATCGCCGCCCAGGCCAGCATCAGGGCGCGTCCTGGGGCGGGGCAAAGGCCAGCGCCAGCATTTGCGCCGCGGCCCGCCCTGCGCCGACGGGGCCACCGCCGATGTCCGCCGTCAGCAGATCAGACACCCTGCCCTGCCAGCCGCCGCCGCGCAGTCCGGCCGCCAGCACCGCCAACACGTCGCGCGCGGAAAAGCCTTGGCTGTCAAAGCGTTCGATCAAGGCAAACAGGGTGTCGCCGTCCATGGCGGCTTCCAGTTCGGCCAAGGCCCCCAGGGTCAGCTTGCCCACCCGGGGGGTCCCGTCGATCACCACCGTGACTTCGCCTGCAAACGGGTTCGCCATTACAGGGCCGTGAAGTCCAAAAGCCCGGCAGACGCCAGCGACATGTCATAGGTCGCCTCGCCATTGTGGGTGCCGGCATATTCCAGCCCCGCCACTTGGAACGGGCCTTCGATGACGCCAAAATCAGGCACGATGATTTCAAACTGCGGATGCGCACCGTCGAAGAAAATTTCGCGGATGCGGCCATCGGTTAGTTCGTCCTTGAAGACGCCAGCGCCGGAAATGGACGCCGATTTGATGCCAGCCCCCGCCAGCAATTCGCGCCAGCCGCCTTGGCTGTCCAGGTTGGTGACATCCACCGTTTCGGCGTTAAAGCTGATGCGCGTGGCCCGCAGGCCCGCCACCGTTTGGAACAGTCCGTTCCCATCCATATCGACCTTCAGCAGCAGGTCGCGCCCGTTTTGAGCAGCCATGTCGTTGTCTCCTTAAACATCTAAATTTCAGAAAGAAAATCAGGGATCGTGGGTCAGTCGTCTTGAACCCGCGCCCGAAACATCAGGTCCACCCGCCGGGTGGTGCCATTGTCGGACCGTGCGGCCTTGGCGCGCAAAAACCACAGGGCAATCAATGCCCCGCGCGTCAGCACCAGATCGGCCCCCACCAGCGCATCACAAATTGCCGCCGCGATGTCCTTGGCGGATTGGAATCCCGCTTGGTCCGTCACCACGGACACGGTGAATTCATGGAACGCCCCGTCAGAACACACATCCGACGCGTCCTTCACCTCTTCCGGGCCCAAGCTGACGTAGGTGCTGGGGGGCGTGCCGGGCGGGGTCGCGTCAAAGATATCGCTGCCCACCAAGGCGGTCAGGGGCGCATCATTGGTCAGGCATTGGTACACGGCAGCCTGCAACGCGCTGCCCAGGGCATAGGTCATGTCAGCACCTCCTCTGTGCACAGACAGTCCAAAAACCGCGCCGACGGATCGCGTTCCACCACGGCGTGAATGTCAAAGACCCGCGCCCCTTCGGTGAAGCGTTGGCCCGGCTTGGGGCGCGATGGGGCGCCAAAGCCCGCCGACCGGATCGACACGGTCAGCGCTGTTTTCGATTGGCGCAAATGGTCCACTTCGCCTTCGCCGCCGCCGCGCGACCGCACGTCGCCCCACAGCGTGCCCAGGGCGTGCCAAGTTTCCACAAAGCCCCCCGCCCCATCGGCGGTCTGGACCTTTTCTTCCAACACCAAGCGGCGGGTCAGACGGGGGCCAGTCATGGGCGTGCCCCCCCCAGGATGCGCACGGTCTTGTACCGTTCCACCAGCACCGCCACGCCAAAGGGCAGCGACGTGTCCGGAATGCCCAGCGCGTTGCGGTTGTCATAGTAATGGCTGGCCAGCATCAGCACCGCTTGCGCCAGATCGGCAGGCAGCCCTGCGAAGGTGGTGGCAAACCCTGCCACAAAGCGCACCGACACGGACCCCCGCGTGGGAATCGCTGGCAGCAGCGGGCCCGCCGCCGTCAACCGGGGGCGCTGGTGGTCTTGTTCCAGCACAAAATCGGTCAGGGGCTGGGGCGTGGCACTGCCCGCGCGGTCCAGCACCGTCACCGACACCAGGCCGGTGATGGGGGCCACGGGCAAGGGCTGCGAACAGCGGTCGCGCCAATCGCTTAAGGCCCAAGAAAATTCGCGGGTCAGCAGGATTTTGCCCGTGCGCGCTTCGATCGCGGCCAAGGCCGCCCGCAGGAAGCTGTCCAGCACGGCATCTTGCACCCCGTCATCGGCAAAGCCTGTGCCCAGGCGCAGGTGATCCTTGAACGCGTCCACCGGCAGGGCGGCGGCGGGGATCGTGGTCTCTTCGACTAACATCATGTTTCACAGGCTCCGAAAAATGCGGGCCCCCTGGTTGGGGTGGATGGGAAGCGGACGCGCCCCCAAAGCGTTGCTCGGACGGAGGGGGAGCAGCTAGACAACACTTTGGTTTGGTATGGTGCGCGTCCGCCGGGGTGGGGACAGGAAAGGAAGGCCCCCACCCCTATCGCAAAGCCGTTAGGCCGCGAATTTCAGCAGTTTGATGGCGGAAAAATCCGTCACGTCCCCGCCCACGCGCTTGGTGGCGTAAAACAGGACATGGGGTTTCGCGCTGAACGGATCGCGCAGGATGCGCGTGTCTGGGCGTTCGGCCACGGTGTAGCCTTTGGAAAAATCACCGAACGCAATGGCGGGCGCCCATGTGTCGATGTCGGGCATGTCTTCGGCCGTCAACACAGGGTATCCCATCAGGCGCGGCGGCTGACCGTCGGCCAGGCTGTCGGCCCACAAGAAACGCCCGTCCGCGTCTTTCAGCTTGCGCACTTCGCCTGCTGTTTTGGAATTCATCACAAAGGACGCATTGGCGCGGTAATCTGCCCCCAGGGCATAGACCAGGTCGATGATCGCATCGGCAGGATTGGCCGCGTCAAACGCACCGTCTGCGCCCGATTTGATGTGGCCCAATTCGCCCCACACCTCGGACCCGTTGTCGGCTGTGGCATAGGTCAAGAACCCTTTGGGCTTGTCCACGCCGTCGCCGTTCACAAAAGCCGCAGCCTCGGCCCGGGCGAATTTGTCGGCGATTTTGCCCGCCAACCAGGTTTCCACGTCGAACGCGCTGTCGTCCAGCAACCGCTGGGACGCTTTGGGCAATGCCGACAGTTCGTGCAAAGGAATGGTGATCCGGTCCACATTTGGGGTGCCGGTTTCAGCTTGGCCGCCCGTTTCTGTGGCCCAGCCGGTGCCCACGTCAGAATTGTCCACCAACACATCGTAAGATGTGGCTTCCACGTTCACCACATTGGCGATGGCGCGAATGGAGGCTGTGCCCGACAGAACGGACTGGATGGACGCTGCGGTTTCTGGGTCCACCAGATACCCGCCGTCGCCCGCCACAGCGGTGGACATGGCTTTGCCGTCCAGTTCCAAGCCGCGCAGGGCGTCGTCGTCGCCCGACCGCACATAGGCGTTGAAGGCTTTTTGGTGGGGGGCGTCGGCCCCGGCAGTGGTGGCCAAGGCCGGACGGGCCAGGGCTGCAGATTTGCGATCCAGCATCATCAGTCGCTCTTCCTGTTTTGTAAGTTGGGTTTGAATGTCAGTTTTGAAATGGCTCAGATCCGTGACGAACCCGGCCAGGGCCGTTTTCATCTCAGCCGCCGGCGACGGTGCGCCCCCGGCCTGAGCTTTGGTCTCAGGTGGTGTCATCAAAATTCATCCTTGGATTGGGTTGGCTTTGACGGGGTTGGGGCCAGGGATGTGGCCAACATCGCCCGGGCCGTGTCAAAGGCCTGGGCAATTTCGGAATAAGGGGTCAGATCAAGGGCGTCGGATTTGGCCCCGACGCGCGCTTGCGGCAGCATCGGAAATGTCACCAGCGACACTTCCCACAGGTCCAATTCGTCCAGCACGCGCTGGCCTTGGGCGTCCTTGTGGGACCGCACGGTGCGGTATCCGATGGACAACCCGTCCATGGCCCCCGCTTGCAACAGGCTTGCGGCTTCTTTGGCGCGCGGCACCCCGGGCAGCAGGCGACCTTTGACATAAAGACCGCGGTCGTCTTCGCGCACCGTGTCCCACACGCCAATGGGTTGGGCCGGGTCGTGTTGCCACAGCATTTTCACCGTGCGGCCCGCGTCGGCCAGCGCCTTCAGCGATTTGGCATAGGCCCCCTTGGCCACCACATCGCGGCTTTGATCGGGCGTGCCGAAAAAGCTGGCATAGCCTTCGATGGCCATGGTGTCATCCTGGGCCACTGCGCTGTCGATGCGGGCGAATTTATGTTCAAGATCAAACGCTTGGGTCATGGTCTGGTTCCTTACAGCGGGGCGGTGATGAAAGACTGGAAGGCCTGGGTCAGGATCGCCCCGGCCACGCCAAAGACAGTCAGCCACAGGCGTTTTTCCAAGCGTTCCATGGCTTCTTCGATCCGGTCCAAGCGGGTGTTCAGCATTTCGAACTGCATGGCGGACAGGCGTTCGTTGGCTTCGATCCGCACGGCGGGGTCGAACATTTTGGGGTCATAGCCCAGGCGGAAATCAGGGTGTTCTGTCATTTTGCGTCCCCTGCAGGCAGGCCCAACAGTTGGCGTTTTTCAGCCTCTGACAGGAAGTCCGCGCCGGTGATGCGCGCCCATTGCGCGTCGCGTTCGGTGGCCAAGGCGGGCACCCGGTCCAGGTCCACTTTCAGCTGTGCGTCCGGCCCCACCAGCCAGTTCGACAGGGCGGCCACCACCCGGTCCGCCAGGGGCAGCACGGTGTGGCGGTAAAACGCCCGGTTCGCTTCAGCATAGTTGGCATAGGTGGCGTCGCCTGGGATCCCCAGCAACATGGGCGGAACGCCAAAGGCGGTGGCGATTTCACGCGCGGCGGCTTCTTTGGTTTTCTGGAATTCCATATCGGACGGGCTGAAGCCCATGGGTTTCCAATCCAGGCCCCCTTCCAGCAACATGGGCCGGCCTGCGTTGCGCGCGCCTTGGTGGTGGGCTTCCATTTCGTTCACCAGGCGGTCGTATTGATCGGGGGCCAGACTGCCCTGCCCGTCTGCACCTTTGTAGACAATCGCGCCCGATGGCCGCGCGGCATTGTCCAGCAGGGCTTTGGACCAGCTGGACGCCGCGTTGTGCACATCCACCGCTTGGGCGGCGGCTTGGAACGGCGACAAACCGTAATGATCATCCAGGGGGTGGAAGGATTTGATGTGGCAGATGGGGGCGGCGTCCACCATGGAAAAGCGGTGCTTGCGCCCCCCCACGGCGTATTCATACGCCACGGGCCAGCCGTCGGTCCCGGGCACCACGGACATGCGGTCCGACCGCAGCACGTGCAGTTCCACCACGGCCCCGGTGGTGTCGGCCACCTGTTCGACATAGGCGTTGCCCGACAGCACCAACTGGCCCACGATGGCGTCCAGCAGATCGGACTGGGTCTGGGCCGGGTTGGGCGCGGACAGGACTTGCAACACCGGATGGCTGTCAAAGCGTTGCGCGCCGTCTTGCAGCACCACGGGCAGGTTGGACGCGGCTTCAGCGATCAGGCGCACGGCACGGAAACCCACGGGGTTTCCCTGAAAGCCGTTGCGCACCATGGACACCGCATCGCGCGGCGACCACACCACGCGGCCCGAAGAATGGTAAGAAATCACCCGCCCCGCGGCCGAGGCTTTGACCTCTTCCGGTTGGGCCGCGGCCGCTTTGAAATACTTCAGAACCATCGGGCTCCTCCTGGAAAAATGCGCCTTGCAGCGCGTCGTTGAAAACAAATTGACGTAAAATGATGAGCGGGCCGATAAGTGCCCGCCCGGGGGCTTAAGACCGCGTTAACCGGGGCCAAAGGCGCGGAAATCGACACGATTTCCGCCTCAGAAACTCACAGAGTTTCTGGGCCAATTTCTGTCACAGAAATTGTGTCAGATGCGGCGCACGCCGGGGGTGGATGGCCCTGTGGACAGCAGCAGATCGGTCACGGCCCACACCAAGGCATCAACCCGGTCTGGGCTGCCTTGGCCTTGGAACCCTTGGGGGGTCATCAGGCACATCTGGTCTTCCAGCGTGTCCAGCCCCGGCACATGGGTGATGCGCCCTTGTTCGTACAGGGCGGCCACAGGTTCCGCCCGCGCGCCCTTGCCCTTGGACGCATGGACCGCGCGGACGGGGATCATGGGATCGCGCGAATGGATGACTTGTTTGACCATGTCGCCGCCTTGGTTCACCTCCACCACCAGGCGGTCGGCCTGGAACACATGCATGGCCTGTTGCGCGCGGCGCGCCCAGTCGTTGGGGCCGCTGGTTTTGTGGCTGACATCGGCCAGCACGGTGGCCCGCCACATCTGGCGCGGCCCGTCCAGGTTGGCCCCCACCACCACGATGCCGCATTCATCGGCGCGGGCCCCAGAACTGACCGGCGGGTCCACGGCCACCACCACGCGGTCGAACACCCCGTCGGGCACGGCGCGGCGATCAAACATGTCGCGGGTCCACAGCGCGCCGTCCGCACCGTCCAAAATTTCGCCCGACAATTCTTGGCGGCCCAAACGGGTGCCGTCGTATTTGGCCGTGACATCGGCCAGAAAACTGTCCGCCAAATTGGCGGCATTGGCCTGGGTGGCGGCGTGGGTGCGCACGGTTTTGGGATCGTCCAGCACCTTGCGCAAGGCGGGCAGACCTTGGGGCGTGGTGGTGACCACAACCCGCGGGTCTGACCCGATGCGCAGGCACAGCTGCAACATGTCCCAGGCGTCTTCGGCGCGGCGAAACTTGGCGAATTCATCGACCCACGCGGCGTCGAACTGGGGCCCGCGCAGGGCGTCCGGGTCTTGGGCCGAAAACACCTGCGCCACGGCCCCATTGGGCCATTCCAACTGCTTCTTGCTGGCGCGCCACACCGGGCGGCGGTCGGGGGGCGAACAGGCCAGGATGCCGCTTTCGCCTTCGATCATCACCGCGCGGGCCTGATCGATGGTGTCGGCCACCAGGGCCACGCGGGTGCGCGCGCCTGCGTCGGTGGGGCGCGGGCCTTCGACTTGGGTGCGCACCCATTCCGCCCCGGCGCGGGTTTTGCCCGCCCCGCGCCCACCGATCACCACCCAAGCGCGCCAGTCCCCCGCTGGCGGCAGTTGGTGATCCATGGCCCAGAACTCCCACAGATAGGGAAGCGCGCGGATTTCTTGCGGGCTGAGCCCGTCAAGAAACGCCCTTTGCACTTTGGGCGGCGCGCAGCTTATCCAATTGGCCCCCGATCGAAGCCCGGACGGCGTCCAGGTCAAGGGCTTGGGCGGGGTCTTGCGCAGGCCGCGCGGCTTTGGATGTGCTGGCAAAGGTCTTCTCCAACTTCAGGATCTGGGACACAGCATCCTCAAGCGTTTTGGTTAACGGGCGGGCGTGTTCTGCCGCCACGGACAAGGGGTCTTCGACCTCCAACGCGGAAATGACGTTGGAAATCCGGTTTATGTGGCGCAGCAACGCATCCCGAGCGTGGGATTCGAATGCAACGTCACGCCCGTCATCTTCGACGGGATTGTGCGATGTCATATGGTCGTGCCTCTCATGCTGACCGCACGAGGGTTGGGAATGCCAACCTCTAGCCCAAACAACGTGCCAAGCGTCGCGGCCAAAAGCAAGCGTTTCGTTTTCGGGGCGTTCGGTGGATTAACCGTTTGTTAACAAAAGGTTGGGGCGCGGGCGGGCCTAGTTTTCGGCCCGCTCTGCCTCGATCTGACGCCACCGGGCGACATTGCGATTGTGTTCTTCCAGGGTTTCGGCAAAGGCGTGCCCGCCGGTCCCATCGGCCACAAAGAAGATGAAATCGGTGGTGTCCGGGTCAGCCGCGGCCCGCAGCGCAGCGCGGCCTGGATTGGCAATGGGTGTCGGCGGCAAGGCCGGAATAACATAGGTGTTCCAAGGGGTTGGCGCGCGCAATTCACTGCGCCGCAGACCACGTCCCAGAACGCCCTGGCCCTTGGTGATCCCGTAAATCACAGTGGGGTCGGTTTGCAGTTTCATCCCGCGTTTCAGGCGGTTGGCAAAGACCGAAGCCACCACGCCGCGTTCGTCGGCTTCTGCGGTTTCTTTTTCAATGATGGACGCCAGAATCACCAGCTCTTCTGGGGTGGACACGGGCGTGTCGGATGCGCGATTTTCCCAAGCATCGGCAATCAAGCGCGCCTGCGATGCGGCCATGCGGTCCAAAATATCGTTGCGATCATCGCCGGGTTTCACTTCGTAACTGTCGGGTGCCAAAGTGCCTTCAGGCGGGATGGCGGACACCGTCCCTTCCAAAAAGTCGATTGATTTCAGATGGTTGACCACCTGCCAACTGGTGATCCCTTCGGCCACGGCCATGCGAATCTTGGTGTCAGATTGGTCGCGCAACCGGGTATAGGTTTCGGGCAGCGCGTCTTCGGCGGGATTGAATGTTTCCAAGGCTTTGAAACGATTGGTTTCAGGGTCCAATTCACGCACCTGTACCGACAGGCGCGTGACCCCCAACCGGTACACGATTTCTGTGCCGCAGGTGGACCGCCCCGTGCCGGTCAGCTTTTCTTTGATGTCCAGCATGGACGCACCGGCGGGGATCAGAAAACTGCCCGCTTTCAGGTCTTGGCCCTTGCCGGAATAATCCACGCCGATGTTGAAAATCCGTGCGTTGCTGATGGCGCCTTCGCTTTCTAAGCCATTGGAAACGCGGGTGAAATTCGTCCCGCTTTCCACGCGAAAGCAGATTGCCGTGTCCAGCGGCCCTTCGGCCACAAAGCTGTCGCGGCCCGCCAAAACGACGCCGCCCAAAACGAACAGCAGCACCACGAACAGGCTTAACGCGTTGGACGCAACGGCCTTCCACATATCAGTTCAGCTTTCCAAAAATCACAGAAGCATTGGTGCCCCCGAAGCCAAAGGAATTGGACAGGGCCACGTCGATTTTGCGCGCCCGCTTGGCGTTGGGGGCCAAATCCACGGGGCTGTCCACCGCTGGGGTGTCCAGATTGATGGTGGGCGGGGCCACTTGGTCGCGAATCGCCAGGATGGAAAAGATCGCCTCGATCGCGCCTGCGGCCCCCAAAAGGTGCCCCGTGGCCGATTTGGTGGACGACATGGTGACATCTTTGGCCGCGTCCCCCAGCATCCGTTCCACGGCCCCCAATTCGATGGTGTCCGCCATGGTGGATGTGCCGTGGGCGTTGATATAGTCGATGTCCGATGGGGCCAGGCCCGCGTTTTTCAGGGCCGCACGCATGGACCGTTCACCGCCTTCGCCGTCCTCGGACGGGGCGGTGATGTGATAGGCATCGCCCGACAGGCCATAGCCCAAAACTTCGGCATAAATCTTGGCCCCGCGCGCCTTGGCGTGTTCCAATTCTTCCAGCACCACGATGCCCGCGCCTTCGCCCATGACAAACCCGTCGCGGTCCGCGTCATAGGGGCGGCTGGCTTTGGTGGGTTCGGATTCCCGCTTTGTTGACAGTGCTTTACAGGCATTGAAGCCCGCGATGCCGATTTCGCAAATCGCACTTTCTGCGCCGCCGGCCACCATCACATCGGCGTCGCCCGACTTGATGAACCGCGCCGCGTCGCCGATCGCGTGGGCCCCTGTGGAACAGGCTGTGACGACCGAATGGTTGGGGCCTTTGAAGCCGTATTTGATGCTGACTTGGCCCGACACCAAGTTGATCAATGCGCCCGGAATGAAGAACGGAGACACCCGTTTGGGGCCGCGTTCTTTGATCAACAGGGCCGTGTCCGCGATGGACTGCAACCCGCCGATGCCCGACCCGATCATCACCCCTGTGCGTTCCAGGGATTCGGCGTCTTCGGGCATCCAACCGCTGTCTTCCACCGCCTGCTGGGCTGCCGCGATGCCAAACACGATAAAGTCGTCCACTTTGCGTTGTTCTTTGGGGGACATGTACTTGCCCGCATCAAACGTATCGCCCGACCCGTCCCCCAAGGGCACTTCGCACGCGTATTTGGTCACCACCTGGCTGGCGTCAAATTTGGTGATGGGCCCCGCCCCCGATTCGCCCGCCAAAAGGCGGGTCCAGGTGGCTTCAACCCCGTCAGCCAAGGGGCTGACCATTCCCAATCCGGTGACGACGACACGACGCATGGCGGACCTTCCTTGTTGTTCTGGGCTGTTTTACGCGGCGCTTGCCGCCCAGACAATGGTTTGCCTGTCGCTAAAACAGAAAACGGCACCCTGCATGGGGGTGCCGTCAAAATCAGCAAAAAATCGGCAAGCGATCAGCTGGCTTCAGAGATAAATTTCACTGCGTCGCCAAAGGTTTGGATGGTTTCGGCGGCGTCATCGGGGATTTCGATGCCGAACTCTTCTTCGAAGGCCATTACCAGCTCAACAGTGTCCAAGCTGTCAGCGCCCAGATCGTCAATGAAGGAGGCGTTGTCGGTGACTTTGTCTTCTTCCACGCTCAGGTGCTCAACAACAATTTTCTTAACGCGGTCTGCGACGTCGCTCATCTTAAGGTCCTCATGCGTTCTGGGGCAGCGCCCCAAGTGGGTTCCCCAACTTCGGGGAGGGTGTGCCCCAATAAGGGGCTGACGTAGGGTTTTTCAAGGCCCCACGGACGTTGGCGGTGCCTATATCACGAAGTTTGGGAACCGCAAACGGTTTGTCCACGGTTTGGAAACCCCAAGGTTTACAGCATCGCCATGCCGCCGTTTACGTGCAGCGTGGTGCCCGTGACGTACCCCGCTTCTGGGCTGGCCAGATACAGCGTGGCGGCACCGATTTCATCGGCATCCCCCATGCGCCCGGCGGGCACTTGGGTCAAAATGCCCGATTTCTGATCGTCCGTCAGCTTGTCAGTCATGGCTGTGGTGATGAAGCCCGGCGCGATGCAATTGACCGTGATGCCCCGACTGGCCACTTCATAGGCCAGGGATTTTGACATCCCCACCATCCCCGCTTTGGAGGCCGCATAATTCGCCTGGCCCGGGTTGCCCGTGGCCCCCACGATGGAACTGATGTTCACAATCCGGCCCCACCGCGCCTTCATCATCCCGCGCATCACGCCTTTGCACAACCGCATCGTGCTGGTCAGGTTGATGTCCAACACCGTGGACCATTCTTCATCGGACATGCGCATAAACAGGTTGTCCTTGGTCACCCCTGCGTTGTTCACCAAAATGTCCACGCTGCCCATGGCCGCAGCGGCGTCTTTGGGCAGGGCAGTGACAGCGTCTGCATCCGACAGGTTGCACGGCAAAACATGGGCCCGGTCGCCCAGGTCGTCGGCCAAAGCCTGCAGCGGATCCACCCGCGTGCCCGAAAGGCCCACGGTGGCCCCTGCGGCGTGCAGGGATTTGGCGATGGCCCCACCGATCCCGCCAGACGCCCCGGTGATCAAGGCATTTTTTCCAGTCAAATCAAACATGTCGTCAATCCTTTGCAGCGGTCAGTTTCGCGATGTCGTCGGGCGTACCCACGGGTGCGCAGGCGATGGACCGGTCGATGCGGCGGATCATGCCGGACAGGGCTTTGCCCGCGCCCACTTCCCAAATCTGGTCCACCCCTTGGGCGGCCATAAAGCCCACGCTTTCCCGCCAGCGCACCGATCCCGTGACCTGTTCCACCAACAGATTGCGGATCAAAGCGGGGTCGCTGACAGCGTCGGCGCGAACGTTGGCCACCACGGGCACGGCGGGTTTTTGGATGTCCACGCCCCCCAAAGCTTCAGCCATTTTCGCGGCGGCAGGTTCCATCAAGGCGCAGTGAAACGGCGCGCTGACGGGCAACAAAACGGCCCGCTTGGCCCCCCGTTCTTTGGCCAAATCCACGGCCCGCTCCACCGCTTCTTTGTGGCCCGACACCACCACTTGGCCCGGGTCATTGTCGTTGGCGGCTTGGCACACCTGGCCCTGGGCCGCGTCCTGTGCCACGGCGGCGGCGGCTTCAAAATCCAACCCCAGCAGGGCAGCCATGGCCCCCACCCCAACGGGCACCGCGTCTTGCATGGCGGTGCCACGAATGCGCAACAGCCGCGCGGTGTCGGCCACAGAAATGGCCCCCGCCGCCGCCAATGCGGAATATTCCCCCAGCGAATGGCCGGCCACGAAACTGGCGTTTTCCAGACCCAGCCCTTCGGCGTCCAAGGCGCGCAGGGCGGCCAAGGATGTGGCCATCAAAGCGGGTTGGGCGTTGGCGGTCAGGGTCAGCGTTTCCAGATCGCCGTCCCAAATCAGCGATGACAGGCGTTCGCCCAATGCATCGTCGACTTCTTCGAACACGGCTTTGGCGGTGGGGTACTGTTGGGCAAGGGCCTGCCCCATCCCGATGGCTTGGGCCCCCTGGCCCGGAAATACAAACGCCTTCATTGCGGCCCTTTCCTTTGCGTCACTTTTACGGCTGGTGGGGGCCGGATACTATGCGCACAGACGGGGTGCAATGGCGCACAGGTCCCAGGGCTTGGGTGGCACGCGAATTGCGGTATGCTGTGGGCACACCACCAAGGGACCCGTTATGCACAACACCGCCACGCGCTTCGGCTTCGTCACCCGCGCCTTTCACTGGCTGACCGCCCTGCTGATCATCGCCACCATCGCTTTGGGGGTGATCGCCCACGACGCAAGTTTTGACACAGCCGACGCCTTGGCCCGCAAGGCCTGGCTGTTTTCAATGCACAAAACCCTGGGTCTGGCCACGTTCTTTGTGGCCCTGGCACGGATTTTATGGGCCATCAGCCAACCGCGACCTGTGTTGCTGAACGCGGACAAACGGGCTGAAAGCCTGCTGGCAGAGGTGGTGCACTGGGCGCTTTACGCATCCTTGGTGGTTGTGCCTTTGATGGGCTGGATCACCCACGCCGCCAGCGAAGGTTTCGCCCCCATTTGGTGGCCGTTTGGACAGAATTTGCCGTTTGTTCCCAAATCGCCCTGGCTGGCGGAAACAGCTGGGACGTTGCATATGGCCTGGGAAAAGATTTTGGCTGCCGCCATCGTGTTGCACGTGGTGGGGGCGTTGAAACACCACTTTTGGGACCGCGACGCCACGCTGCGCCGGATGTGGTCCGGGGTGGACGCGGGCGACGGCGCGCGCCCCCATCGGGGCTGGGCCGCGCCCGTTCTGGCCTTCGGGATTTTTGGGATCGTGGCGGCGGGCGTTCTGGCCCAAGCCCGCCAAGATATGGATGCAGCAGTGCAAACCCAAGCCACAGGCGGCGGTGCCTGGGCGGTGCAATCGGGCGACTTGTCCATTGAAATTCAGCAATTCGGCAGTGCCGTTTCAGGTCAGTTTGCCACCTGGACTGCCGACATTGACTTTGACCCAACCGTGCAAGACGGACCCGCTGGCACCATCCGGGTGGACGTGTCGATCGCGTCCTTGTCCTTGGGGTCCGTGACGGACCAGGCCATGGGCCCAGATTACTTTGACGCTGGCCAATATCCGTCCGCCATTTTTGAAGGGGTGATCACCGCGCAACCCAGCACGCCCGGAACCTATGCCGTGCCAGGGAAACTGACGCTGAAGGGGGTGACCCAAGACCTTACACTGCGCGCTGACATTGCCGTGGATCAACAAACCGCCACGGCCAAAGGGCAAACCACAATCCTGCGCTTGCCCTTCGGGATCGGGGAAAATCAACCGGACGCGGGCACTTTGGGGTTAGAGGTGGTGGTCACCTTCGACCTGGTGGCCCAAAAAAGCTGACCCCGCCTGCACGGCAGGGTCAGGCACAGCATTATTCCGCGGCTTGCGCTTCGATGGAAATGATGATCGCCACGTCGTCGCTGACAAAGGGGGCAAAGTTGCCCACGCCGAAATCGGACCGCTTGATGGTGGTGGTGGCGTCAAAGCCCAACCACGGTTTGCCTGCCATGGGGTGTTCGCCCGCCTGGTTCAGCTTGGCGTCCAAGGTCACGGATTTTGTGATGTCGTTCATCGACAAATCGCCGGTGATCAGCGCTGTATTTTCGCCGGTCACTTCGATGCCGGTGGAAGTGAACGTGACCATATCTTTGTCTGTGGCCCCAAAGAAATCCGCACTCATGAAATGACCGTCGCGGGCTTCCCAACCTGTGAACATGGATGTCACAGGCATCGACACCGTCACGCTGGACGCAGCCGGGGCGTCAGCGTCGAACATGATTTCACCTTCAAAGCCTGAAAACATGCCATAGGTCGTGGAAAAGCCAAGGTGGTTATAGCTGAAGATGATCTGGCTGTGGCTGGCATCCAGCATGTATTTTTCCGGTGCGGCCACGGCGGGCAGTGCCAAGGATGTGACCAGGGCGGCGGTGGCGAACAAGTGTTTCATGGGGCGTTTCCTTTGGTTTGATTGGCCCAAAACATAGAGACCGCGCGCCAACCGGCAATTGCACAGCCATCAACAGCTTGTGTGCGCCGATGCACACTTGATCCCGGGACCGTTTCATGACAGTGACGCGCGACCGCAGAAAACGCTTTTGTCGTGCACCCTCTCGTGACCTGCCCTGCGGTATCGGCTTGGTCTTTGAAGGGCACCTGAAAAATAGGAGAGCGCATGCCCCTGTATGAGCATGTCTTCATCTCGCGCCAGGACCTGTCCGGCGCCCAGGCCGAAGGTCTGATCGAAGAATTCACCAACGTCCTTTCTGAAAACGGCGGCGCCGTCGTCGAACATGAATATTGGGGCGTCAAAACCATGGCGTACAAAATCAACAAGAATCGCAAAGGCCACTATGCGTTCTTGAAGACAGACGCCCCATCGGCGGCCATTCAAGAAATGGAACGCCTGATGCGGTTGAACGACGATGTGATGCGCGTGCTGACCATCAAAGTGGACGAACACGCCGAAGGCCCGTCCATCCAAATGCAAAAACGCGAAGAACGCGGCGAACGCCGCCGTCGGGAGGATTAATCCATGGCTGCAAAACCATTTTTCCGCCGTCGTAAAGTATGTCCTTTCTCGGGCGATAATGCCCCGAAGATCGACTACAAAGACACCAAGCTGCTGCAGCGCTATATCTCGGAACGCGGCAAAATCGTTCCATCGCGCATCACCGCAGTGTCCGCCAAAAAGCAGCGTGAACTGGCCCGTGCAATCAAACGCGCACGGTTCCTGGCCCTGCTGCCCTATGCCGTGAAATAAGGAGTTAAGCACATGCAAATTATCCTTATGGAACGTGTGGCCAAGCTTGGCCAAATGGGTGACGTGGTGAACGTGAAGGAAGGGTACGCCCGCAACTTCTTGATCCCCACCGGCAAAGCCATGCGTGCATCCGACGCGAACATCAAAATGTTCGACGCCCAAAAAGCACAGCTGGAAGCCCAAAACTTGGAAACCAAGAAAGAGGCCGAAGCCATGGCCGGGCGTTTGGACGGCGAATCGTTCATCGTGATCCGGTCTGCGTCCGACGCTGGCGCGCTGTACGGGTCGGTCACCACCCGTGACGCCGCTGACGCTGCGACCGAAGCTGGCTTTACCGTCGACAAAAAGCAGGTTGTGCTGCAAGCGCCCATCAAAGAACTGGGTTTGCACGCTGTGACAGTGCAATTGCACCCCGAAGTGGACGCGTCCATCACCTTGAACGTGGCCCGTTCTGTGGAAGAAGCGGAGCTTCAAGCCTCTGGCAAGTCGATCCAAGACCTGGCCGCGGAAGAAGAAGCCGCAGCCGAGTTTGAAATCCAAGAGCTGTTCGATGACATCGGCGCAGCCCAAATGGACGACGACGAACTGGTGGCTGATGCGCCTGCAGACGACGCCGCTGATGCCGAAGACGCATCAGACGACGAACAGTCCTGACACATCTTGGCGCCCGTCAGGACGCCAAGCGATCAAAGTGACCAAAGGCCGCGCTTTCTGCGCGGTCTTTTTTTGCGTCCGACACCGCGTGGGCATACCCCCACACCACCTGGTCCAAATTGTACCAAGGCGACAGAACGTCCCGCGCCAAAACGTTGTCCGGGCGTAAAAATTCCGGCGGTTGCGGGGCCAGTTTGCGGCGGTTGACGGTGTGAATGCCCACCGCAGACAACAGGACGTGCGGGTCATTGGGGGTCAGCGATATGTGCCAAAAATTCGCCAGGGACGCCTGCCCTGTGATGGGCGCGCCGGGCACAGTGAACACAGTGCTGAAGTGGTTTTTCAGGCCCCGGCCTTTGGCATCGGGGTCATCGCGCAAGGCCCGCAGCGCACCGATGTCGTTGAAATCCACCAGGGCCAAACGATCCAGAAACGCCCGTTGCGCGGCAGGCATGTTTGGGGGGATGGCCACCGCAGCGGCCCGCAAAAGATTGATGTGCCGACACAGCCGCATCCACGGATGACACAGCTGGGTCACCCAGGCAAAATCATGCAGCCCGTGGCGGTGCGCAGGAGTCAAACCGTCCAAAGTCCCCACCACCAGATCAGCGGTCACGCGTTCAGCGCCCCCTGCCCCGGTCAGTCGCACAGCATTCCCCGCGCCATACCCCCGGCGAAGCCGCGACAGAACATGGGCGTTGTCCACCCCCATTACATCAAGAAAAAAGATCGGCGGCGCGTCCCAATTGGGGCGCACGACCCAAGGCTTTGCTTTCAGTCCAACCATCTTCGCCCCCGTACTGCAGGGGTTCAGATTGGCAGCGATATCCTTACATTTGGTTAGAAACGGCTGTTTTTGTGGGCTTTATCTTCACTCTGGGTTTCGAAATGTCATCCAACCACCCTGCGACGGTGTGCCGGTTGCTGGGCATTTGGTCCCAATCCGACGCGGCCTGTTCCACAAGGTTGAGAAAGTCCGAAGGGGAATCCATTGGAAAATCGGAGAAGCATTCCACAGGAAAGCGCCACCATTGTAGACGCAAAAACCGGTGGACCTGCGTTTCTGAAAACCGGTATTTCAAGACTTTCGCAGGCACCCCCCCAACAACCGCATAGGGGGGCACGTCTTTTGTCACCACAGCGCCGGTTGCCACAATTGCCCCATCGCCGATATTGATGCCCCCAGCCAAAGTGACATCATCTGCGATCCACACGTCATTGCCCACCACCACCGGAT
The DNA here is from genome assembly GCA_020629235.1 of Planktomarina sp. Classification (GTDB taxonomy): domain Bacteria; phylum Pseudomonadota; class Alphaproteobacteria; order Rhodobacterales; family Rhodobacteraceae; genus Planktomarina. The sequence goes on along the minus strand of JAHDDS010000005.1, from coordinate 24,242 downwards.
CAGGGCGTTCTTCAAAGGCCGGGAAATTGTCGTGGGGGCCCATATCCGAATACTGTTCAAACCGTTCCCGGCGATAAAATATCGGGTGGGACGACACAAAATCAACGGGATGCGAATGGCCCATGACTTTGACATTCGCCCCAATGGAACAGTACCGCCCAATTGATTTGAACCGGTTGTCAAACGACAGGCTGTAACTGTACGCCCCAAGGGGCATCACCCCGGCAAAAGGATGTTGAGTGCACTTCTCGAAGGCATGATGGCCGCCCGCCAAATTGGTGTCAGGCGTGATCCTGGGGAAAAAATACACGTCCAAGGACCGCGCCAACGCGCGAATTGCGCTTCGTTTTAAATTCATCTCGCCCTCTCAAAAAGGACCCCCCGAAGCACAGTTTAGCGATTTCCCACAAAAAAGGGCACTTGGAATCCCAAGTGCCCCAATAATCTTGTGTGGCGTTGTATGTTTACGCCTCTTCCAACGCGTCAACGGCTTTTTGCAGGTCGTCTTTAGAGACCGTCTTTTCCGTGACTTTCGCCAATTCGAACACGTAATCCACCACTTTATCTTCGAACAAAGGCGCGCGCAGTTGTTGCTGCATTTGCGCATTTTGTTGAACGAATTCAAAGAACTGGCGTTCTTGGCCAGGGTATTGGCGGGCTTGGTTCATGATCGCTTGGGTCATTTCAGCGTCGGTCACTTCCACCTCTGCCTTTTGGCCCAGTTCAGCCAACAGCAGCCCCAAACGGACCCGGCGGGCGGCCAGGTCTTTGTGTTCGTCGGTGGGTTCGATCTTGTCGTGATCGTGCCCTTCCACGTCCGGGTTTTCGTCGTGCCACAGTTGGTGGGCAATTTGATCGGCTTCCGCGTCCACCAAGGATGGGGGCAGATCGAAGCTGACTTTGCCGTCCAGGGCATCCAGCAGGCTGCGCTTTTGCACGGCGCGGGCCGCCCCGGCGTATTCGGCTTCCAACCGTTCGGTGATCTGGGTTTTCAACGCAGCCAAGTCTTCGGCCCCGAACTTCTTGGCCAGTTCGTCGTCGATTTCGGCTGGTTTGGGTTCTTTGACCGCTTTCACCTTGCACGCAAACACCGCGTCTTTGCCAGCCAGGTTTTCGGCGCCGTATTCGGCGGGGAAGGTTACGTTCACAGACTTTTCTTCGTCCGCTTTCACACCCACCAGCTGGTCTTCAAAACCGGGGATGAACGAATTTGACCCCAGCACCAGCGGGTAATCTTCGGCGGAGCCGCCTTCGAATTCTTCACCGTCCACGCTGCCGACAAAATCGATCACCACCTGGTCACCGTCTTTGGCCTTGGACCCCTTCTTGCGGTCCTCAAAATTCTGGGCGTTTTCGGCCAGATTGCCCAGGGCTTCGTCGACGGCAGCATCGTCCGCCTTCACCACCATTTTTTCCAGTTTCAGATCGGACAGATCCACTTCTGGGATGGCGGGCAGCGCTTCATAGGACATGGCGACGTTCACATCGTCCCCTACCTTCCAGTCTTCGTTGGTCATCTTCACATCGGGCTGCATCGCCGGACGGTCGCCTGATTTTTCGAAATGTTCGTTCATCGCGCCGTCGATGGTTTCTTGCATCACTTCGCCCAGAAGCCGTTCGCCATACTGCTTTTTCAGCAGCGGCATGGGCACTTTGCCTTTGCGAAAGCCCTTCATTTCGATGTCTGGCTGGGCTTCTTTCAGCTTTTGGTCGACCTTTGCATCCAACTCGCCCGCTGGAATCACAATGTCATAGCCGCGCTTCAGGCCGTCGTTCAGGGTTTCGGTAACCTGCATGTTTTCATCCTTCGGATATTCATGGCCTGGACGGCCGTATGACCAGAAAATTTCGGTGCTTCATATGGTCGGCGCGGGGGCGGCGCAAGCGGTTTTGGGATTGGACCAAATTGCCCGGTTGATCGGAACGGGGAAAACCGCCAATGGGGAGCTTGATTGGTTCATTTCCCGTGACAAATTGTTGTCAAAACAGATACGATGAACCAGAGGACATTTCAAAGACCACTGGTCCAGCACGAGGGTTTCATGACGAAGTTCAACATCGTCGTCGTCGGTCAATCCGGACGACTGCAGTATGAAGCCATCATTTTCATGGCGTCGCTGAAGGCCAACGCGCCGAATTTCAGTGGCAAAATCTTTGTGGCCAGCCCGCGCAATTCAGACCGCTGGCACAATGACCCTGACATCACCAACCCCGACGTGCGCGGCGTGTTACAAGACCTGGGCGCGGAACTGGTCAGCTTCGATTCGGTGCACTTTGGATCGTCGTACCCCTATGGCAACAAGATCGAAGCGCTGAAGGTATTGCCCGAAGGCGAACCCTTCGTGTTTTTCGACACCGACACCCTGGTGCTGGACGACATTGAAAAGGTGCCATTCGATTTCAACGTGCCGTCTGCATCCAACAAGGTGACGGGCACCTGGCCTGAATTGGAACTGTACGGTCCGGGCTATACCGAAATTTGGAAAAGCCTCTATGACAAGTTCGGTTTGGACTTTGACAGCAGCTTGGACAAAGGCCAGCCCGATGAATACTGGCGCAGGTATTTGTACTTCAACGCGGGCTATTTCTTTTACAAATGCCCCAAGGTTTTTGGCGATTTGTTCACAGAATACGCCACCGCCATCCGCGACGACGCCCCGGCCCCGCTGGTGTGCCAATCCATGGACCCGTGGTTGGACCAAGTCGCCCTGCCCTTAGTGATCCACAAGCTTGGCGGGCGGCGCGACGCATTGCCTGACGGCTTGTTGGACGGATCGGTCACCTGCCACTATCGACTGTTGCCCATGCTGTATGCGCGCGAAGCCGACCGCGTGGTGGAGGTGCTGGAAACCGTTCTGGCCCCCAACAAAATCAAGAAAGTGGCCAAAGAATACGACCCGATCAAGCGCATGGTGTACCAAAAACGCGGCCACAAAGTGCGGGCGCTGTTCGACCAAGACAACCTGCCGCGCAAAGAACGCCAGATCCGCAACACCATCAAACGTGAAGGGTTCTGGATGCGTTAAGTCGCAAAGACAGCGTCCAGATTTGCAAAGCCCTTTACCTCTATCGGGTTGCCGAACGGGTCCAGAAAAAACATCGTCCACTGTTCACCGGGCGTCCCTTCAAACCGCACGGTTGGGGGGATGACGAAGTCTGTGTTTGCGCCGTTCAGCCGATCCGCCAAGGCGCGCCAATCCGGCAGGTGCAGCACAATGCCAAAATGCGGCATGGGGACGGTGTGATCCCCCACTTTGCCGGTCGCTTGGGTCTGCAATATCGGCCCCAGGTGCAAAGACAGCTGGTGCCCGAAAAAGCTGAAATCGACCCAAGTGTCTGTGCTGCGCCCTTCTTTGGCCCCCAAGATGGTGCCGTAAAACGCCCGCGCTTGATCCAGATTTGCGACGTTCAGCGCCAAATGAAATGGTGTCAGCATCGACTAAATTCTCACCTTTGTGTGTGTTGCGGCCCATGGGCTTTTGCAAAGAATTGGCATATCTTGCGACCCAAGCGAAGCCTGACACAAGCCCCAGGGCGAAAACTGTGTAAAAACAGGGCTTTAAATCTTGTTGGAGCGCCCGAATGGTGTAAGACATCTTCGGGGGCGGGCAAACAGTGGTGGAATTGTGACCGAAACGACGTTCCTGTTGAATTTGACGGACACGACAATCGTCCTCGAAAAGTTTGGCCAAGACGCGTCTGGCGCGCAGGGCTGGTGTCGCCAAGGCGCTGTCGGCTTCGATGTGCCCGATCTGGGCGCGGCCTTGGCGGATATGCGCGCCGCAGCCGATCCAGGCGCGCCCAAGACAGCCGTCTTTGTGGCCCTGCCCATGGACCAGGTGAAAACGCTGTCCCTGCCAGATGCAAATGCCGACAACGCCGCCGTGCTCCAAAGCTTGGACGGGGCCACGCCCTATGCCGTTGATCAGCTGAGTTTTGACACCAAAGTGGTGGACGGCACCACCCAAGTGGCCGCCGTTGCATTGGAAACTTTGGAAGAAGCGACAGAGTTTCTGACCGCGCAAGATTTCAAAATTTTGGGGTTTGTGGCCGTGCCCGGCGGGGCTTGGGGTCAGGACTTTGCCGACTTTGGACCGTTCCCAACCATGCTGGCCAAAGCGCCCTTGCCCCTGGCCAGCCATGCCCCCATCGCGGCCATTGCACCGCCCGCCGTCAAATCCAAGCCGGCGGCGGAAAAGGCGCTGCCTGCAACGCAGCCCCCGGCAAAACCCGCAAGTGACGCCAAATCGGCCGTGGCAAAACCTGCCCCAGCCGCAGCACCGAAAGCGGCCCCCAAAGTGGAAACGCCGCCCATCGTTGACGCGGCACCAATGGCGCCCGTGGCGGCAACCGTCGCGCAGCCGTTGCCCATTGGCAAAACAGCCGCAACAAAACCTGCAGCGCCGGCCCCTGCCGCACCGCCAAAGGCAGCCCCCGCCGCGACTGGCACCGCCCCGACTGGCACCGCCACGGCCCCGATCCCCGACCTGGAAACGCTGCAAGCGCAAAACGCAAAACGTGACCGCCGCAAAAAATTGGTGGGGCTTTTGCTGACGGCGGTGTTGCTGTTGCTGCTGTTTGCCATTGCCGCTTGGGCCGGAACCGCAGGGCGTGATCGTGTGGCGGCATGGCTTGGGTTCGGCGATCGCACGCCGCAGCCTGTGGCATCTGTCGACGTGGCGACCCCGGCCTTGGCGGATGGCACCCTGACATCGGCAGAAGAATACCCATCCGCCCTGGTGGCGGACAATCTGACCGTCACAGCCAGCCCCGCCAGCGTTCAGTTCCCGTCGCGACTGCCCCGGTCCAGCGCCCTGCCCGAAGGGATGCCACGGATTTATGGCGGCAGCGGCGAAGCAGTTCGGCTGGTGGCCCCGAACGATCCCTTGGCCGGGCGCAATCTGGCGCTAGAGGCCGCTTTGGCCGATGTGTTCAATCAAAATTCCAACGCGTCCACGGCTGATGGGGATTTGCGGCGCTATACCTCTACCGGGGTGTGGACAATTCCGCCCATCGCCCCCAGCCCAGACCAACTGGCCCGCAGCCTGGACGGCATCACCCCCGCGTTAGAGGCGGGCATTCGCACTTTTGCCGCACCGCCGGCCCAAGCCCCGGTCTTGCAGGCCCCAACCCCAAGCGTCACACCCCGTGTTACCCCCGGCGTCGGGGATCGGTTCATCGCGCAGACAACCCTGGGCCTGGCCGGTGTCGCAGTGGGGGCCGCCAACATCGCAGCCCCTGCATCGCAAGCACCCGTTGTTGACACCCCCGCGCCTGAACTGCCGCAAACAAATTCGGCCACGGCCCCTGCATTGCCAGATGATCAGACACAATTGGCCTTTGCCAGCACGACGCAACAGCCCGCGCAAACCCCTGCCATCGGGGACAATGCAGCAGGTGGCGATACGGACCAACTTGCAAGCCTGGATACCTCTGACTTCACGTTGGGCCTGCCCGATGTTGTGCCCCCGTCGCGCAATTTGGACGGCATGACGGTGATCATCGACGGCCAAACCATCACCTTCGCCGCCCCACCGATCCAACCGCCATCGCGGCCCGGTGCCTTGGCGGGTGCGCAAGTGACCGCAGCGGCTGTCGTCACATCGACGACGCCCGCACCTGACGGCGAAGCCGACACGACTTTGCCTGACACGACGTCCCCCTTGGCGAACGTCACACCGGCGCCAGAAGCCCCGGCAGACCCAACCCAGCCCATCACCGATTTGGCCACGGCGGACCCTGCCGCGCAAACCCCTGGGTTGGCAGACGAAACGCTTGACCCAGTTGATCCCGATTTAGCCCCACTGTTGGCTGTGGCCCCGTCGTTGCGTCCGGGCACGCCCGAGGCACCCCTGGCTGAGGAAGAGGCGTCTGCAGCCGTAGACCCAAATCTGGTGGACCCAAATCTGGCCGACCCTGATGCCTTGGACCCAGCGTCGGCGGACCCGACTGCCCCTGAACCCATCGCCACGCTGCGCCCCCTTGTGCGCCCGGATGCGTTGCCACCCCAAGTGCAGTTCGACAGCAATTGGACAGAAGAAGAAAACCTGGCCTTGGCCGCTGTGCGCCCCTCCACCAGACCGCGCGGGTTACCGGCACCCAAACCAGCCGCAGAACCAAAACCTGAACCCAAGCCCGAACCCGA
>JAHDDS010000005.1:0-17997 GCA_020629235.1 Planktomarina sp. | reverse complement strand
CCAAGCCCGAACCCGAGCCAGAACCTAAGCCAGAACCAAAACCTGAACCCGCGGCAGCCCCCGCCCCGAAACCAAACGTCAGCACAGACATCGCTGGGGTGGCCACGGCCAAAGCCACGCGGGCTGCGGCTTCTGTCGCGGGAACCACCATTCCCAAGCCCGTGTCTTCCCCGCGCCCTGCGGCCCGCCCCAGGGCGGTGGAACGTGCGGCAGCCCGCGCGGCCAAAGCCCCTGCCGCCAAGCCGCAACCCAAGGCGGAACCCGCACCCGAACGCACGGGCCGTGTCGTGGTGGCCCGACGCAACGAAATCGCCAAACCATCAGGCAAAACCAACAATTCCGTGCAAAAGAATGCCACCGTGTCCAACGTGGTGAACCTGCGCCGGATCGGACTGATGGGGATCAGCGGATCGCGCAATGCCCCCAAAGCCCTGGTGCGCATGCCCAACGGCAGCTTCGTGACTGTCAAGGTCGGGGACCGTTTGGACGGCGGACGCGTGGCCGAGATTGGCAATGGCCGCCTGCGCTATGTCAAAAATGGCCGATCCATCACGTTGAAAATGCCCAAAACTTGACCGGCTCATCACCTGTTTACCTTCTCTATCTATAACATAGGGTCGCAAAGACCTTTCTGACGGGGCGTCTATGGAAAACTTCTTGCTTCAAGCCACGCTCTATTTGGGGGCCGCTTTGCTGACAGTCCCGGTCGCCGTGCGCTTGGGGCTGGGATCTGTGCTGGGGTACCTGATCGCGGGCATCGTCATCGGCCCTGTCTTGGGCTGGGTCGGCAGTGAAACCACCGAACTGCAACATTTTGCTGAATTCGGCGTGGTGATGATGCTGTTCTTGATCGGGCTGGAACTGGACCCCAAGGCCCTGTGGGCCATGCGCGCAAAGTTGATCAATCTTGGCGGGTTGCAGATCGTTCTGTCGGCGGGCTTGATCAGTGCCGGGGGCCTGGTGCTGGGGTTGCCGTGGCAAACGGCTGTGGCGGTGGGGCTGATTTTGTCCCTGTCGTCCACGGCCATTGTTCTGCAAACCCTGGCGGAAAAGGGTTTGATGAACTCCAATGGGGGGCGGTCCGCCTTTTCGGTGCTGTTGACCCAAGACATCGCCGTGATCCCCATGTTGGCGTTGCTGCCGCTGTTGGCCATCGCCCACGGCGGGGACGCGGCCCACCACGGCGAAGACGCCCATCACGCCACAATGTCCTTGGTGGAAGGTCTGCCCGCCTGGGGGGTGACGCTGGTCACCTTGGGGGCCGTGGCTGCCGTTGTGCTGGTGGGGGTCTTCTTGATCCGGCCCCTGTTTTACTTCGTGAACGGGGCACATTTGCGCGAATTGCACACGGCCTTTGCCTTGCTGATCGTCGTGGGCATCGCCGTGTTGATGACCCTTGTAGGCCTGTCCCCTGCCCTGGGCACTTTCTTGGCCGGTGTGGTGCTGGCCAACTCAGAATTCCGCCACCAATTGGAAAGCGACATCGAACCCTTCAAGGGCTTGCTGTTGGGGCTGTTCTTTATCACCGTTGGCGCAGGTGTGAATTTCGGCGTTCTGTTCGGCAACCCTGCGTCGATCTTGGGTCTGACCTTTGGCCTGATCTTTGTGAAATGGCTGGTGTTGTTCATCATCGGGCGCATGTTCGGCATGCCTGGCAAAGACGCGATGCTGTTTCGTTTGTCGCTGGCCCAAGCGGGGGAATTCGGCTTTGTCCTGATTTCCTTCGCCATCCAACAAAGCGTGTTGGACAATGCTTTGGCCGAAACGCTGTTGTTGGTGGTGGCGTTATCGATGCTGTTCACGCCGGTCTTGTTCATCGCCTATGACCAGATTTCCAAGCGGCAAAAGGACGAAACATCGGGGCCCAAAGCAGACGAAATCGACGAACAATCAGGGATCATCATCGCGGGCATTGGCCGGTTTGGGCAAATGGTGAACCGGATGATGCGCACCGCTGGCCATCAAACCACCGTGTTGGACAAAGACCTGGAGGTGATCAAACTGATGCGCAAATTCGGGTTCAAGGGGTTTTTCGGCGACCCCACCCGCCCCGACGTGCTGCACGCGGCGGGCATCGAAACCTGCAGGGTTTTGGTGGTGGCCCTGGATGACAAACACGCCGCCGTGGAATTGGTGAAATACGCCCGCCGGGTCCGCCCAGATTTGCACATCGTGGCCCGCGCCGCTGACCGCGTTCATGTGTACGAACTGTTCGCCGCGGGGGCCAATGACATCGTGCGCGAAATGTTCGACAGTTCGCTGCGCGCGGGGCGATACGTGTTGGAAAACCTGGGCCTGTCAGACTTTGAAGCCCACGAGTTTGAACGCTTGTTCTTCAAAGAAGATCGCCGCGTTCTGCGCGAATTGGCCGAACTTTGGGACCCCAATGTGCCAGTGTCCGAAAACAAAGCCTATATCGAACGGGCCACGGCCTTGAACGCGGAATTGGAAACCAATTTGGTCAGCCAAGTGCAGCAAAAAGCCAAGGACGCCGACCAGGCCTAGGCGTCGCTGACGCCGGCTTCCGCGAAGGTGGCCATGCCGGAATGGCAGGCAACGGCGGCTTTCAAAACCCCCAAGGCCGCAGCCCCCCCCGACCCTTCGCCAAGGCGCAGGCCCAAGGACAACAGCGGATCTTTGCCCAAGGCGGTCAACGCAGCACGGTGCGCCCCTTCGGCGGACAAATGCCCGGCCGTCACGTGATCCAGGGCGGCGGCATTCACCTTATGCAACACGGCCGCAGCAGACGTGCAAATAAACCCGTCCAGCAGAACGGGCACCCGTTCGACCCGCGCGCGGACGATGGCACCCGCCATGGCAGCGATCTCTCGCCCGCCCAGGCATTGTAGTGCGCCAAGTGGATCAGATATCGCCGCCCCGTGGCGCTGCAATCCTGCGGCCACAGCGTCAGATTTTCTTTGCAAACCGGCGTCATCCACACCCGTGCCCCGCCCGACCCAGGCGTCGGCGGTGCCACCGAAGACAGCCGCACAGATTGCCGCCGCGGACGTGGTGTTCCCGATCCCCATTTCCCCCACAACAAGGACGTCCGCCGCGGGGTTCACCGCGTCCCACCCCGTGATCAGCGCGCGCACCAATTCGTCTTCCGACATGGCCGGACTTTCGGTGAAATTCGCGGTGGGTTTATCCAAATCAAGCGCGTGCACGTCCAAACTGGCCCCAAAAGCTTTGGCCAATTGGTTGATCGCAGCGCCCCCCGCTTGAAAATTAAAGACCATTTGTTCCGTCACTTCGGCGGGAAAAGCCGAAACGCCGGACGCTGTCACCCCGTGGTTGCCCGCAAAAACGATGATCTGCGGCGCGTCCAATTTGGGACGCCCGGTGCCTTGCCAACCAGCAAACCAAATGGCCAGATCTTCCAAACGCCCCAGGGCACCGGGGGGTTTTGTCAACTGACCGTTACGGTCTTGGGCGGCGGCCACGGCATCCGCATGGGGACCGGGCAAATCGTTCAGAATCTCGCGGAACTGGTGCAGCGTGTCAAAGGCGGGCATGGCGACTCCATTGATCTTTCTTGCCCCCCTCTTTAGCCATTCGCAACGCAAGGAAAAGGCTGGAACAGGCGTGTCTGAAAAAAACAACGACATCTGGATGCCCCGCGTGGGCGACGTGCCCGCCGCAATCGGATTGCTGACGCGCTTGCCTGTGGCCGTCGACCCCGAATGGGCGGCAGCGCGGGGGGCCAAGGGCGTTTGGGCTTACCCTTTGGTGGGGGTGATCGTGGGGGGTGCGGTCTTGGCAATCGGTGCAGGCTTGTCACACGTTCCCCTGCCCGCACTGGTCATCGGCTGCGCTATGGTGGCCGTGGGATTGGCGCTGACTGGCGCCCTGCACGAAGACGGCTTTGGTGATATGCTGGATGGTCTGTGGGGCGGATGGACCGTCGAGCGAAGGTTAGAGATTATGAAAGACAGCCGCATCGGCATCTATGCCCTGTGCGGATTGGCTTTGGTGTTGGTGGCCAAGGCCAGCTTGTGGACCACGGCTGTCAGCACTGCGCCCTTGGCCATTGTGGGCATGGCCGTGGTGTCACGGGCCTGGATGCCCGTGGTGATGTGGGCCCTGCCCCATGCGCGCGACGGGGGCTTGTCCAAATCTGTCGGACGCCCTGCGTTTCTTGCAGTCGCGGTCGGCATGGCCATCGGCGGTGTGTTGGGGTTGGGAATGGCCGGGTTTTGGCCCGTGGTGGTCAGCGCTGTGGCCGCCGGCTGTGTGGCTGGTTTGGCCCATTGGAAGATCAAGGGCCAAACCGGCGATATCTTAGGGGCCTGCCAAGTGCTGTCCGAAGTGGCAGGCCTGTGTGTCGTTGTGGCAGTGACCGGCGCTTAGGCCGCAACCCGCGCCATCAACACAGACGTCACTTCTTCGACAGCGGCGGTTTCTTCGGCACCATTCACCGCAGCAATTTCGCGGGTCAAGCGGTCCAAAGCGGCCTCGTACAGCTGGCGTTCAGAATAGGACTGTTCGCGCTGGTCGTCATTGCGGTGCAAGTCGCGCACCACTTCAGCGATGGCAATCAAATCGCCAGAGTTGATCTTGGCTTCATATTCCTGGGCCCGGCGCGACCACATGGCGCGTTTCACCTTGGCCTTGCCCTTCAGCGTCGTCATGGCGCGCGACACCACATCGGGTGGGGCCAGCGGGCGCATGCCCACTTCTTCCGCTTTGTGGGTGGGCACCCGCAGGGTCATCTTGTCTTTGGCAAAGTTGATGACGAAAAGTTCCAGTTCGATGCCCGCAACCTCTTGCGTTTCGATGTCGGTCACCTGGCCCACACCGTGGGCGGGATAGACCACATGTTCTTTGATCGAAAATGGCAGTTTCTTTTTGGCCACGTCGTGTCCTTTCTGGTCCAAGACAGTCAGGCCCGCCGGGCCACCCAAGAAGATGGCACCCCAAGCCCGAACTGTCTGAAAAGCGCTATGCGCGGATGGCGGTCAATGTTTGTCGCATTATCAGTGACATATCACAAAATGCTGATCTTGGAAAGCGGCCCCGATCAGCCGCCTTCGCCAGGCGCTTCAGAGAAGTATTTTTCCAGCTTGCCTTCTTCACCGTCGCGGTCGTCAGCGTCAGGCAGCGGGTCCTTTTTGGTGATGATCACCGGCCATTGTTCGGCGTATTTGCGGTTGAACGTGACCCATTTTTCCATGTCCGGTTCCGTGTCAGGCCGGATCGCGTCGGCGGGGCATTCCGGTTCGCACACGCCGCAGTCGATGCATTCATCCGGGTGGATCACCAGGGCGTTTTCCCCTTCATAGAAGCAATCCACGGGGCAAACTTCCACGCAGTCGGTGTATTTGCAGCCGATGCAATTATCAGTGACGACGTATGTCATGGCGTCTTAACGTTCCTGTTTGTCTTATATTCACAACATGGGCCAGCCGCCCGCGCCGTACATGTCGTTTTATCTGCGTTAAATCAACCCGCGTTTAAAATCTGAAAGGGCGCGGCGTTCGCGCGCGGTGGGTTTGTGCCCAGCCTGGGGGCCATCGTGGCCGCGCGGTTTGGGTTTGGGGGGATCCAGGTCGTCGTACAGTGCTTGGGCTTCGGGGGCCGGGCCGCGCCGGGTGCCCAGGTCCACGATCTTGATGACACGGGTGTGGTCATCTTTGGGAAAGGTCAGCACGTCCCCCACTTGGACCCCTCGCGCGGGCTTTGACACGGCGGTGGCGTTCACACGGACCTTGCCCGATTGCACCAGGCGCGTGGCCATGGACCGGGTTTTGAAAAACCGCGCGTACCACAGCCATTTGTCCAACCGCAGACCGTCGCTCAACTGTCTTTCAGGCCCATCAAGGCAGCTGCAAATGGATTGTCGGGGTCGATCTTCTTTTCCTTTTTGGGCGGGGCCGCGCGGAAGGTTTTGGCTTTGCCGTCGCGGGCATCTTTGGATTTGCGCGGGCCTTTGCCCTTGGGCTTGCCCGCTGCATTGGGGCGGCGGTCTTGCCCGGCCGGACGACGCCCGCCCCATGTGAAGGTATAGTACACTTCGACTTCGGGTTCAGCGGGTGCGGCAGGATCAACGCTTGCTTCTTCCTTTTGCGCGCCCTGATCTGGAACTGGGGCTGCATCTGGGGTGGCGTCAGCTGCTGGGTCCTGCGCCGCGTCTTCGGCGGGGGCTGGCTGGGCGGCAGCGTCTTCCTGTGCCGTGTCTTGGGCTGTGGCATCTGTTGGGGTGTCGGCTGTTTCAGCGGGGGCGCTATCAGCGGCGGGCACGGCCTTCACTTTTTCCCGCTCACCTTTGGCGGCTTTATAACCCAGGCCTTCCATCAGGTTGGCGAATTGGTCCAGCGTCATGCCTGTGATGGACAACATGTCGGGGTTGGCTTCGAACCCCGCGCGGCTGTCGTGCCCGCGCAGCATGTCGGCCAGGCGTTCGGCCATATCCACCCGGATGGCCCGATCCCCTGCGGGTTTATAGCCGGACTTCAAATAATATCCCTTCACCGCCGCAGTGTCGTTGGCGATGGTCACCAGGCCCGGCGGGGGGGCCGATGGAAATTCGGCCAAATCTTCGGCCAAGGCCCACAACACCAGGCGCAACCGTGTGGGGGCGGGTTTCAACAGCAGCGGCATAAAGATCGTGTATTGGCCAAACCGAACACCGTGTTTGCGCAAGGTCCCACGCGCATCTTGGTCCAGCGCTTTGACGTCGTTGGCCACCTGGGCGCGGTCCAAAACGCCTAAACCTTCGGTCAACTGGAAGCCAAAGCCCCGGGCCAAACCGGCCAGGGTTTCGTCGCGTTGGATGTTCATCAAAGGTTCAAACAACGTCGCGATCTTGCGGTCGATGAAATGCTGCAACCGGCGCTGAACGCGTTCGGCGATGTCGGTGCCTGCTTCGTCATCCACAAAGACGTGGACGCCCGGCTTCATCGCTTCTGCCCCTTTAACCAACTTGCCCACCGCGTGGGTGCCCCACATCAACCCGCCCTGATCGGTGAAGTCGATTTCGGTGTCGGGCGCGTTGTAAAACCGATCTGCCCGCAGATGAAATTCAGGGGCCAAGGCTTGCAGGCTGGCCGCGCGCAGGGTCTTAGCCTCGTCCGGCGTGGCCGAGGTATCTTGTTGAAAGCGGAAGCCTTCCAACTTTCCCACGAACTGCCCTTCGACGGTGACTTCCCCGTCCTTGCTGATTTCGGCCACAAGCCTCTCCTTCTGTTTCAACCGGCGCATCAAAACAGATGTGCGCCGATCAACAAAGCGTTGCGTCAAAGCCTCGTGCAAGGCATCCGACAGGCGGTCTTCTACAGCGCGGGTTTCCCCGCGCCAATGCTTTTCGTCATCCACCCACCCTTTGCGCTGCGCAACGTAGGTCCAAGTGCGCACAAAGGCCAGCCGTTTGGACAGCGTGTCGATATCCCCCGATGGGCGGTCAATGCGCGCCAACTGCCGGGCCATCCAATCGCTGGGGATCTGGCCCTTTTCGTGCAGGAAGCTGAAAATCTGGGACAGCAGCGTGGCGTGTTCGGTGGCCGAGATGGACCGAAAATCGGGGATGCGGCACACATCCCACAGCAACCGCACCGACGGGCCATCGCTGCACCGGGCGGCCACTTCGGCGTCTTCGGCCATGAATTTCAAGGCCGCCAGATCGTCGCTTTCGCGCACCCGGGTCAGCCAGTCGTTCTGGGTTTGCGCTTCCAGCGAACCGATCAACCGGCCCAGGCTGCCGAATTGTAGGTCAGAATTGCGCCAATACAGCTTTTGAAGGGGCTGAAAGCGGCTGTCGCAAATCGCTTCGGCCACCTCTGGATCAAAGGGGCGCGCTTCGCCGGTGGTGCCAAAGGTGCCGTCATTCATGTGACGCCCCGCCCGGCCTGCGATTTGGGCCAGTTCGTTGGGAAACAGGTTGCGCATTTTGCGGCCGTCGAATTTCTTGGTGGCCGAAAACGCCACGTGGCGGATATCCAGGTTCAAGCCCATGCCGATGGCATCGGTGGCCACCAGGAATTCCACATCGCCGTTTTGGTAAATCTCTACCTGTTTGTTGCGCGTGCGCGGGGACAATGCCCCCATCACCACCGCCGCCCCGCCCCGCTGGCGGCGCAGCAGTTCGGCGATTCCATACACCTGATCCACCGAAAAACTGACCACCGCAGACCGTGGCCCCATGCGGTTCAACTTCTTTTCCCCGGCATAGATCAGCTTGGACATGCGGTCGCGGCGCATAAATTGCGCCTTGGGTTCCAGCGCTGCGATGGCAGGCCGCATCGTGTCGGCCCCCAACAGCAGCGTTTCATGCAGGCCGCGCGCATGCAGCAAACGGTCGGTGAACACGTGGCCCCGGTCCGGATCCCCGCACAACTGAATTTCATCGACCGCCAGAAAATCCACCGCCAAGCCTTCGGGCATGGCCTCCACCGTGCACACCCAATACTGGGTCCGGTCCGGCACAATGCGTTCTTCGCCCGTCACCAAGGCAACGACGTTGGGGCCGCGAATGGCCACGATCCGGTCATAGACTTCGCGCGCCAGCAGCCGCAGCGGCAGGCCGATCACACCGGTTTTGTGGGCCAGCATCCGTTCGATGGCATAGTGGGTTTTGCCCGTGTTGGTGGGCCCCAAGACGGCCGCGATCCGCTGCATCTGGGCCATGGCCCGCCCCCCCAGGGTCACCAAAGGTTAAAGTGCTGCCCCTTGGGTTTTGCCCTCAAGCCGCGTGATGGTTTGTGATAGGTCTTCAAAGTGGGGATGTATAGCCTTGATCAAACGGGCCATCTCCAACGCTTCGGCGTCCAGGCCTGCGCCTTCCATGATGGCCAAAACCCCCGCCATGGCGTTGAAATGGCGCGGCTCCAGCGCCAGGGCGCGTTCCAGCCCGTCCATGGCCAGCCCGATCTGATCCAGCCGGAAATGCGCCAGGGCCTTGGCGTGCCAGCCTTCAGCAAATTCTGGGGCATGGTCGGTCAAGGCCGTCAGGTGAATCAACGCGCCCTTCCAATCGTCGGCCTGAAACTTGGATTCGGCCCGGCGCAGCAGATAATCCATCGCCGCCGACCCGGACTTGGACCATTCCGCCACGATCTTTTCTTCGATCAGCGGCGCGTCTTCGGCGCTGACCCGCCCCAAGCGGTCAAACAGCGGGTCCAATCGGGCGTCTTGGGCCACCCCAAACGTGGCCCCCACCGAAAGCGCGGTTGCCGTAACGAAAACTTTGAGCTTTGCCCGTAAAGACTGCATAACGTGAAGGTAACACACCCGGCCGGGGAAGAAAGTCCCCGCCCCCAAACATTTACGCGATCCACGCGAAGGAGACACCGCCATGAGCGATATGCTGAACCAAGCCGTCGAAGCCCTGAACGCCAAAATGGACGGGGGGTTTAACGGAACCGCCAAATTCCAAATCACCGGCGAAGGGGCCATCATGCTGGACAGCGACGGCGCGCGCGTGGCCGATGAAGACGCCGACGTGACGCTGACCGCCGATGCTGATGTGTTCGAAGGCATTTTGAACGGCGACCAAAACCCCACCACGGCCTTCATGACCGGCAAGCTGTCTGTGGACGGGGACATGGGCAAAGCCATGGCCTTGGCGTCTGTCTTGGGGTGACGCAATGGTTCCTGCGCCCTTTTATTCTGATATGGCGGATGGCCCCGTTGGGGGCAGCGCCTATTGGCTGGACACCGATGACGGGACCCGCATCCGCATCAGCGTCTGGCCCAAAGGGCACCGGGGCACCGTCCTGATCTTTCCAGGCCGTACTGAATACTGCGAAAAATATGGCCGCGCCGCGGCAGATTTTGCCAAGCTGGGCTTTGCCTGCGTGGCGGTGGATTGGCGTGGGCAAGGTATCGCGGACCGGCAGTTGGCCAACCGCAAGATCGGCCACGTGGAACAGTTTTCCGACTTCCAGATCGACGTGGCAGCGGTGCGCAAAGCGATCAGCGTGTTTCGTCTGCCCACACCGGTGTTTCTGGTGGCCCATTCCATGGGGGGCTGCATCGGGTTGCGGGCGCTGTACAATGGGTTGGACGTCAAGAAAGCCATGTTTTCTGCGCCCATGTGGGGGATCACCTTCAAGCCCACATTCATGAAACCCGTGGCCTGGGGTCTGTCGACCGTGATGCACCCAACCCCGGCCCGGCACATGTTGTCGCCCGGCACCGACGCGGAAGCTTACCTGATTGAAGGGACCTTCGCGGACAACACGCTGACCACCGACCGCGCCATGTACGACTATATGGCGTCACACCTGGCGCAGGTGCCGGACCTGGCCGTGGCAGGCCCGTCCGTGCAGTGGTTGTACAGCGCGCTGCGCGAAATGCGCGACTTGGCCCGCAAACCCAGCCCGCCCGTTGAATGCGTCACGTTCCTGGGCACGGCAGAAGACATCGTGTCGCCGCAGGCCATAAAGGACCGTATGGCGAAGTGGTCTGGCGGCACGTTGGAAGTCGTGGAAAACGCCCGCCATGAAATCATGATGGAAACCCCCGCCACCCGCGCCCGCTTTTACGCAGCAGCGGACGCGTTTTTCACCTGACCGTTATGCTTTGGATTTGATGGCATGCACGCCCTGCGCATCGGCGTTGGCACCGGCCTTCATCCATCCCTGTTCAGACCCAATGAAGAAAATGTGCGGCCCGTATTGGGCCCATTCCGCCGCCTTGGCCGCATTGGGCACAAAGGTGGCATAGGCTTTGCCATGCGCGTCCGCGGCCTGACCCGTGCGCGCCAAGGCTGCCAGCAAGTCGTCTGATCCCGTGTCCGTCTTACCCATGGACACAGACAAATCTGATGGCCCCAAAAACACCCCGTCAATCCCATCCACTGCGGCGATGGCTTCGACGTTTTGCAGCGCCTCTACCTCCTCTATCTGGGCGAAGACCACGGTTTCGCGGGCGGATTTGGCCAGCGTTTCGGCCATGGTGTGCTTCCCGTACCCAGCCCACCGCGTGGCCCCGGCAAAGCCCCTGCCCCCGTCCCCAAAATGCGCCACTTTCGCCAACTGCGCGGCCATGTCGGCACTGGTGATGTGGGGGGCCACAATGCCCACGGCCCCCATATCCAGCACTTGCAGCACAGTTTGCGGCGCGAAATGGGTCACCCGCACCAGTACCGGAAAATCCAACGCCCGGGCCACCGCCAAACACGCGTCGGTACGCGCGCGGTCAAAGGGGGAATGTTCCATGTCGATGCAAATGAAATCCAAATCACTGGCCGCCAGCACCTCTATCAGTTCATAGGCTGGGGTTTTCATGAACGTCCCCGCCATCATCTGCTTGGCGTGAACCCGCGCTTTGAAATCTGAAATGCCCATGGGGTGTCCTTTGTCTGTGTGCGCGCACACCACCACAGCGCCCTGGTCCGCGCAAGCAGGTGTGTTACTTTGTGCCCATGGTTTTGGACTTCACAGATCGCGGAATATACTGCCCGGCGGGCGATTTTTACATCGACCCCACGCGCCCTGTGGACCGCGCGTTGATCACCCACGCCCACGCGGACCACGCGCGCCCCGGCATGGGGCATTATCTGTCTGCGGACGCCACACGGCCCATGTTGGACCACCGCTTGGGGAAAATATCTTCTGAAACAGTGCCTTATGGGGCCAGCTTGCAGATCGGCGGGGCCAAGGTCAGCTTTCATCCGGCAGGCCACGTGCCAGGATCCGCCCAAATCAGGATAGAGGTGGCGGGCGAAGTCTGGGTCGCCGCGGGCGATTACAAGACCGTGGCCGACGGCGTGTCAGAAGCGTTCGAACCGGTCCCCTGCCACGCCTTTATCACCGAAAGCACCTTCGGCTTGCCGGTGTTCAAATGGACCCCTGACGCAGACTTGCGCGCGCAAATCAACGCGTGGTGGGCGGCCAATGCAGCGGCGGGACGGGCGTCTTTGATCGGGGCCTATTCCTTGGGCAAGGCGCAGCGGGTTCTGGCCGCCCTGGATCCATCCATTGGCCCGATCCTGACCCACAGCGCCGTCGAAGGCACCAACCGCGTCCTGCGCGCCCAGGGTGTGGCCCTGCCCCCCACCATAGAAGTGACGCAAGACACCGACCCCAAAGACACGCCCGGCGCTTTGGCCGTGGCCCCCCCCAGTGCCCTGGACAGTGCCTGGGCCAAACGGTTGGGCCCCCACGCCACAGCCTTTGCCAGCGGGTGGATGGCCCTGCGCGGGATACGGCGGCGGCGGTCGGTGGACCGGGGCTTTGTCATGTCCGATCACGCCGATTGGGACGGGCTGAACGCCGCCATCCGGGCCACGGGGGCCGAAAAGATATTTGTGACCCACGGATACACCGCCGTGTTCACCAAGTGGCTGCGCGAACAAGGCTTTGACGCCCGCGACATCGACCGCCAAGACAGTGCGACAGACGAAAGCGATGACGGATGACCCACACAACACCCGACAGTTGGACCCGCGCCAATCGCCATTGGAAGGACCGGTTTTGGGCCTGGGGTGCGCGCCGCATGGTGCGCCCCATGCTGTCCTTGCCCACCCCTTGGGTGGTGCACCGCGCCGTGTTCGAAGCGGCAGGCCGCGCGCGATTTAAGGCGCAAGGCGTTGAAATCAAAGCCCTTCCCGCCGACCTGGGACCCGGCCTGTCGCTGTCGCCGCCCCATCCGCAGCGGCGGATCGTTTGGGTGCACGGCGGTGGGTTCACCGTGGGATCGCCCCGGTGCTATGCCGCGCCGCTGTCGCAACTGGCGGTGCTGGCCAATGCCAAAATCTATGCCCCAAAATACCGATTGGCCCCGGAACACCCGTTTCCTGCGGGCGTCGATGACGTGCTGCAC
Organism: Planktomarina sp.; assembly: GCA_020629235.1. Classification (GTDB taxonomy): domain Bacteria; phylum Pseudomonadota; class Alphaproteobacteria; order Rhodobacterales; family Rhodobacteraceae; genus Planktomarina. Next base: position 5,235 of record JAHDDS010000005.1, on the reverse strand, counting down.
TTTGCCGATCGCGCCTGGGATGCGGATGCCCACCTGGGTTCCCTGTCGCTGATGGGGGACAGTGCGGGTGGCGGCTTGGCCCTGGTGGTCTTGGCCCACTGGTTGGCGCAAAACAGACGCCCGCACCGCGTGGCCTTGGCCAGTCCCGCCACCTGGTTGGATCCTGACCGCGCCGTTCCACCGGCCAAAGATTTGCTGTTTCCCCTGTCTATTCTGCGCCGGATCGGGCGGGATTACGGCGCGGGCGCGGACCCCAATGACCCGCGCCTGTCGCCGCGCTTTGCCGATTTTGCGAACCCACCGCCCACGTTGATCCACTGCGCCCTGGGGGAATATCTGGAAGAAGACACGGACCTGATCGCCGCGCGCCTGGCCGACTGCGGCGGGGACGTCACGGTGGAAAAGGCCCCCAAGGCCCCGCATGTCTGGCACTTCATGGGGGCCAGTTCGCCCCTGGCCATGGACGCCCTGGGGCGCATGGCCGATTTCGCGAAGGCGGACCCGTGAAGGACTTTGCCCAGCTGTTCGAAGCGCTGGATCAGACCACCAAGACCAACGCCAAAGTCGCGGCCCTGCGCCAGTTTTTTGAAACTGCCCAAGACAGCGACAAACTGTGGACCATCGCCCTGTTCACAGGCCGCCGCCCCAAGCGCGTGATCAACACCACCCTGCTGCGCCAATGGGCGGCCCAGGCGGCGGATTTGCCGTTGTGGCTGTTCGAAGAAGCCTATCCCATCGTGGGGGATTTGGCGGAAACCATCGCCTTGGTGCTGCCGCCCGCCCAGGGTCACCGCGACGAAAGCTTGACCCATTGGATCACCACGTTGGCCCAGTTGCGCCCCTTGGACGAAGATGCCAAGCGCACGGCCATTCAAGACATTTGGAACCATCTTCCCACCACAGAACGCCTTCTTTTCAATAAGTTACTGACCGGCGGCTTTCGCATTGGGGTCAGCCAAAAACTGCTGACCCGCGCATTGGCCCAGGCCACTGGGCAAGAAGAAGCCGCCTTGACCCACAAGCTGATGGGCGATTGGACGCCCGACACCACCAGCTTTGACGCCCTGGTTTTGCAAGACGATCCCGGGGCCGATGCCTCGCGCCCCTATCCGTTTTGTTTGGCGCACGGCGTGGACGGGAACGTGGCGGATTTGGGGGCCCCAGACGATTGGCTGGCGGAATGGAAGTGGGACGGCATTCGCGGCCAATTGATCTTGCGCGACGGGCAGTTTTTCTTGTGGTCGCGGGGCGAAGATTTGATGACCCACCGGTTCCCCGAATTCGCGCGCGCGTTGGATCATCTGCCCCAAGGCACGGTGATTGACGGCGAAGTTTTGGCCTGGCGACCGGGCGCGCCGCTGCCACTGCCCTTTGCGGATTTGCAGAAACGGATTGGGCGTAAAACCGTGCCGAAAAAGCTGTTGTCTGACGCGCCAGCGGTGTTGCATGCCTATGACCTGCTTGAACTGGATGGACGTGATTTACGGGACCAGCCGCAAGCCAAACGCCGGGAATTGCTGGATAATCTTCTGCAGAATACCCCCACTGACTGCCCCGTGACCCTGTCGCCCCGGGTGGATTTTGACACATGGGAACAGTTGGCGGCATTGCGCGAAACATCGCGCGACCGTGCGGCAGAAGGCTTCATGTTAAAGCGCAAAACGGCCCCCTATCACGCCGGGCGCAAGCGCGGGGATTGGTGGAAATGGAAGGTGGATCCGTTGTCTGTGGACGCGGTGATGATCTATGCCCAGGCGGGGCATGGGCGGCGGGCCAATCTGTTCACCGATTTCACCTTTGCCGTTTGGGACGGGCCGGATTTGGTGCCCTTCGCCAAAGCCTATTCCGGGCTGACGGACGCCGAATTTCGCGCCATCACGGCTTGGGTGCGCAAGAACACCACGCAGCGGTTTGGGCCGGTGCGCCAGGTGACGCCGCATCACGTGTTTGAGCTGCATTTCGAAGGCATCCAGGCCAGTCCCCGCCACAAATCGGGCATCGCCCTGCGGTTTCCGCGCATGGCACGGTGGCGCAAAGACAAACCCATGGGCGAGGCGAACACATTGGACGATCTGCGGGCGTTGTTGTCACAGTATGGTTAGAATACCCCATATTTCCTTGCATCCATGGGCGATCACGCCAATTAACACACCATGACTGATCCGTTACCTTCGGCTTCCATGCCGCCCGAAACCCCTGCGAATGCGTCGCATTTACCCGACAATGCGTGTGATGCCCACGTGCACTTGGTGGCGGGGACGGAATTTCCGCTGTGGGATGGACGGGTGGAAAACCCTGCCCCGGGGCCGGATTTCGACGGCTGGTTGGACAAATATCGCCAACACGTGCACGCCTTGGGGTGCAGCCGGGGCGTGATCGTGCATTCCATTTTGTACGGCACGGACAACCGCGTGACCCTGGAAGCTGTCAAAAGATTAGGCAATGGATTCAAGGGCGTAGGGCTGTTGCCCGATGACGCCACCGACCGCGACCTGGACGCATTCGCCCGCGCCGACATCAAGGCATTGCGGCTGAATTACGTGCACGGCGGGGTGTTGTCGTGGGACGGGGCCAAAACCCTTGCCCCGCGCCTGCGCAACCGGGGCATGCACATCCAGATGTTGCTGAACACCCACAAACACATGGCCGAAATCGCCGATGACATCCGCCGCCTGCCCGTGCCTTTGGTGGTGGATCACATGGGTTGGCCGGATTTGAAACTGGGGCCCGATGACCCCGGGTTTGAAATCCTGCGCCAACTGCTGGCCGAAGGAAAAATTTATGTAAAGTTATCAGCACTTTACCGCCTGTGCCCCCCGCCCTATGACCAGGCAGATGAATTTGTGGCCAAGCTTTTGGCGGCCAACCCCGACGGTCTTTTGTGGGGATCCGATTGGCCGCACCTGATGCTGGCCGACGCTGAAATGCCTGCCGGCGGGGCCGTCATGGACACCTTCTTGCGCACGGTGACAAAAGCTGATCATCTTCAGAAAATACTGGTGGACACACCTGCGGAACTCTTTGATTTTTAAGGACAAAACATGCTCGACACCGAATTCGGCGCCCTGCCAGAATGGGACCTGACTGACCTTTACGCTGGCGAAGATGCACCGGAACTGGCGCGGGATTTGGCGTGGCTTGAAAAAGAAGCCGCCAGCTTTGCCGCCGATTACGAAGGCAAACTGGCCGATCTGGACGCAGCCCAAATGCTGGAAGCGGTGCAACGCGATGAGGCGATGAGCACGATCACAGGCCGCATCATGTCCTTTGCGGGCCTGCGATATTACCAGGAAACCACCAATGCGGATCGGGCCAAATTCATGTCCGATATGCAGGACAAAATCACCCAAATCAGCACGCAACTGGTGTTTTACGGCCTGGAAATGAACCGGTTGGACGACGACCATATCGCTGCTTTATTCCAAGAAAACAAAGACTTGGCGCGTTACAAGCCTGTGTATGACCGCCTGCGCGCGCTTAAACCGTACCAGCTGTCGGACGAATTGGAAAAGTTCCTGCACGACCAATCCGTGGTGGGGGCGACCGCCTGGAATAAGCTGTTTGATGAAACCGTTGCTGCCCTGACCTTTACCATCCAGGGCGAAGCTTTGCCGTTGGAAGCGGCGGCCTCCAAACTGTCGGAACAGGACCGCGATTTGCGCGAAGAAGCGGCCCGCGAAATCGCGCGGGTGTTGGGGGAAAACCTGACCCTGTTCACACGGGTCCACAACACTTTGGCCAAGGAAAAAGAAGTGGAAGATCGCTGGCGTGGCATGCCCACACCGCAGACCGGTCGGCACCTTTCAAACCATGTGGAGCCCGAGGTGGTAGAGGCGTTGCGCAACGCTGTTGTCGCCGCCTATCCCAAGCTAAGCCACAGATATTATTCACTAAAAGCGAAGTGGCTGGGTCTGGACAAGATGCAGGTCTGGGACCGTAACGCGCCGCTGCCCATCGAAGACACGACCCATGTGCAGTGGCCCGATGCCCAGAAAATGGTGATGGACGCCTATGCCGATTTCGACCCCAAAATGGCCGAGATTGCAGAGCCATTCTTCACCCAAGGGTGGATCGATGCGGCAGTCAAACCGGGCAAAGCGCCGGGTGCGTTTGCCCACCCCACGGTCACAACAGTGCACCCGTATGTGATGCTGAACTACATGGGCAAACAGCGCGATGTCATGACCCTGGCCCACGAATTGGGCCACGGCGTGCACCAGGTTTTGGCCGCAGAACAGGGCGAATTGTTGTCGTCCACCCCGCTGACATTGGCAGAAACGGCGTCTGTGTTCGGGGAAATGCTGACCTTCCGCAAACTGCTGGATGCGGCCGAAACCAAGGCGCAGCGCAAAGTGCTGTTGGCGGGCAAAGTGGAAGACATGATCAACACCGTCGTGCGCCAAATTGCGTTCTATGATTTCGAATGCAAACTGCACGCAGCAAGGGCGCAAGGGGAGCTAACCCCCGAAAATATAAACGAAATTTGGATGTCGGTGCAGGGTGAAAGCCTGGGCCCAGTGTTTGAATTTATGGACGGATATGAAACATTTTGGTCGTACATCCCGCACTTTGTTCATTCACCGTTTTACGTCTATGCCTATGCCTTTGGGGATGGGTTGGTGAACGCGCTTTACGCGGTTTACCAAGAAGGGGACGCGGATTTCCAAGCCAAGTATTTCGACATGCTGCGCGCGGGCGGGTCCAAGCACCACAGCGACCTGTTGGCCCCCTTCGGCCTGGACGCGTCCGATCCTGCGTTTTGGGACAAGGGCCTGTCGATGATTTCCAGCTTCATTGATGAATTGGAAGCCATGGAAGATTGACCACCGCACGGTGCGTTAAGCCTTTGATAACCCAGGCGGTCTAAACCCGGTCCCGATCGCAGCGGCGTCCCTGAACGCTTCACCGCCCCTGCGGGATACGGCTTGCTGACTTTTGCACCCCTGCCCCAACGACATTTTCGGGCAGGTGCGTCTTTCGTCGGCGGTCCATCGACGAACCTCACGGGTGATTTGCGCGCATTTGCACATCAACCCGCGATTTTCTGCATCCGCCGCCTGCGTTTGCGCGTCCCCACCCGCCCCTTCACTTTGAGGGGAAAATACCTCGGGGGAATGGCCCGCCAGGGCCAGGGGGCAGCGCCCCATATATGGTCCAGGGGGCAGCGCCCCGCGGACGCTGCCCACAAGTCTTACATCAGTTTCAACGTCACCGTGTCGCCGTCCATCGCAACTT
>JAHDDS010000047.1 GCA_020629235.1 Planktomarina sp. | reverse complement strand
GAAGGCGATTTGTTCTGGAAGCAATCGCGCGAAATGTATCTGGGCGGCAAAGCGGCCATGATCATCTGGTCGCCGTCTTTGCTGGACGAATTGGGCGGTCTGCGCGACAGCGCGCCGGTCACCATCAACGACGACCCCACCACCAAAGAGCTGGCGGGCAACACGGGTTTTGTGACTGTGTTTTCTGGCGGCGACAACGCGGACGGCGCGGCCTATGCTGACGTGCGGTACTTGGGGATCACGGCAGACGCCAACACCGATGTGGCACAGCAATTCGTGGAATTCGTGGTGTCCGAAGGGTACGGCGACTGGCTGGGCATGGCGCCCGAGGGCAAGTTCCCTGTGCGCAACGGCCCATCGGCTGGGTCCACCGATTACCAAACCCTGTGGTCCACATTGCCCACCGGTGTTGATCGCAAAGAACCTTTGTCCAACATCTATGAACCTGCTGTGATCGCAGACATCGTGGCTGGTTTGTCCGTGGGCGACCGCTGGGGTGTGGCCGACGGCCAACTGGAAACAGCATCCAAAATGGTGAACGCACGGGTCATGAGCCAGGTTATCCGCAAATACATCGACGGCGAAGTCGATCTGGATGCCGCAGCGCAAATGATCGTGGACGGCCACAAGGCCCTTTGATCCGGGAAACTCCCAACGGGTGGGGCGCGCTTTTGCGCCCTGCCCACCTTTCCTTTTGGCTGATGATCCGATGACCCAACCGACCCCCCCCACCCATCGCGGTTCTTTGGAACGGCGCGAGGCCAAGCTGGCCTATGTGATGTTGATCCCCACATTTCTGATCGTGTTCAGCATTGTGTTGGGGCCGCTGCTGGCAAATTTTTGGATCAGCACCAAGCCCGTGGAATTGGGCGATCTGCGGTCGGCGCGGGTCATGGTGAACGAATCCATCCGCCCCCGCCCCGCCGCTGCGGGCGACGAGGTGATGGTGCGATACCGCGTGCGCAATTCATCCCAGACTGAACCCATCACTGGGGCCACATTGACCGACACCCTGCCTGCGGGTCTGGTGATCGGGGCCGCGCCCGCCGGGTGCAGCGTGTCGGGGCAAACAGTATCGTGCGACTTTGGCACGTTGGACCCCAAGCAGCGCTTTGACGTGATGGTGCCCGTGACGGTGCAGCAGGCGTATCTGGACAACGGCATTCGCCCCCGCGACGACAAAGCGGTCACCACGGGCAGGTCGCAAAACGTGCTGACATCGCTGGAATTCACAACTGAAAATTTCCGCAAGGTCTTCGACGGGGCCGAGTTTTGGACCGTGTTGCGGGTGTCGCTGTATTACACCATTTTCGGCACGGTGGGGGCCCTGGTTTTGGGCCTGTTTGCCGCCCAGCTTTTGAACACCGCCTTCAAGGGGCGCAACATTTTGCGGGGGTTGTTTTTGTTCCCCTATGTGGCGCCTGTGATCGCTGTGGCCTTTGCTTGGGTGCTGTTGTTGGACGCGGGCCCCGGCGGCACGTTCAACGCCATGTTGATCCAGATGGGGGTGACCGACGGCCCGATCAATTTCCTGGGCCAGCGGGCGGTGCCGTTCACGGTCTTGGGCCTGACCTTTGAATTCCCCTTGGCGTTGACCACTGTCATCGCGTTCGAAGCGTGGCGGTATTTCCCCCTGTCCTTCCTGTTCATCCTGGCGCGCATGCAGTCGGTGGGCGGTGAGATGTATGAAGCGGCAGAAATCGACGGGGCCACGCCGTTCCAACAGTTCTGGTCCATTTCGCTGCCGCAGTTGATGGGCATCTTGGCGGTGCTGTTCTTGCTGCGCTTTATCTGGACCTTCAACAAATTCGACGACATTTTCCTTCTGACTGGCGGGGCGGCGGGCACGCGGACCTTGACGGTGGATGTGTATGAACAGGCCTTTGCCCTGTCGAACTTGGGCGCGGGGGCCGCGGTGGCCGTGGTGGTTTTCGTGGTGCTGCTGTTCTTTGCGCTGATCTTCTTCAAATTTTCACCACAGGATGACGGCTGATGCAGTTCGGGGCGGTAACAATCTGGGGCATGGTGGTGGGGGCCATCTGGGGTGCGGTCTGGATGGTGGTGATCGGCGTTTTGCTGATGCTGGTGTCCGGGCTGGTGGTGCAACCGCCCGTCAGCTTCGCGTTGGGGCTGGGCCTGGTGCTGGCGCTGGCCAGCTTCTGGGTCAAGACCCGCTGGACCGGGCGCACGGCCCTGCTGATTTTGTGCGCGGCGGCCTTTGTGGGGCTGATGGCCATCACATTGGGCCAGCCCTTCGGTGTGGGCCTGGGGGCCAAGCCGATCTATCAAATCGCAGCGGCTTTGGTGTTTTCGGCTGCCTTGGGGGCGTCGGTGCACTTGGGGTTGGACGGGTACACCGGCGCGACCGTTTCGCGATACCGGTTCGAACTTCTGGTGCTGCGCCTGTTAAAAGGCTTGGGCTTTGTGATCTTCACCATCGTGGTGGCCCTGCCGTTTTATGTCATGGTGATGACCAGCTTGAAGTCACAGCAAACCCTGCTGGCCAACCCGTTGGACTTTTCCATCGACCTGACCCAAGGCGGGGCGTCGCTGTTTCGATCCTATATCGAGCTGTTCACCCAGTATCATTTCGGCACATTCTTGATGAACACCGCCATCGTCAGCGTTTTCACCGTGGTGATCACCTTGGCGTTCGCCATCCCCGGGGCCTATGCCGTGGCGCGACTGCGCTTTAAGGGCCAGGCGTTTTTGTCCCGGTCCATCCTGCTGATCTATATGGTGCCCGCCATCGTTTTGGTGATCCCGCTTTATGCCGTGTTCAGCCAAGCCGGGCTGCGCAATTCCTTGACCGGGCTGTTGGTGGTCTATCCCGCCACCACCATCCCCGTGGCACTTTACATGTTGCAGGGGTATTTCCGCGGCCTGCCATCGGAATTGGAAGAAGCTGGCCTGATGGACGGGCTGTCGCGCATCGGGGTGATCTTGAAAATCACCCTGCCCCTGTCCCTGCCCGCCCTGGCGTCGGTGGCGCTGTATGTGTTCATGATTGCCTGGAATGAATTCCTGTTCGCCTTCATGTTCTTGGATGATTTGGACATGTTCACCCTGTCGCGCGGGGTGGTGTCGCTCAATTCGTCGGAAGTGCCCCGCCAGCACCTTATGGCGGGGGCGGTGATTGCGACGGTGCCGGTGTTGGTTCTGTTCTTGTGGTTCGAACGCTTCTTGGTGTCCGGCCTGACCGCAGGCAGTGTGAAAGGATAAGCCATGCCCCTTGATCTGGACCAAAAGGCCCGAGACATCCTGAAACAAAACGACCGGGGCGGATACACTGTGCCCACCGCGCGGTTGTACCCATATCAGTGGAATTGGGACAGCGCCTTTGTGGCCCTGGGCTTTGCCACCTTTGATCGCGAACGGGCCTGGCAGGAATTGGAACTGCTGCTGGAAGGCCAGTGGCGCGACGGCATGGTGCCCCACATCATCTTTCGGCGCGATGACCCGGACTATTTCCCCGGCCCATCGGTGTGGCAGGCCCACGGGGGGGATCTGCCGTCGGGGGGAATTTCCCAGCCGCCGGTCTTGGCGTCGGTCATGTTGGATTTGGTGGCGTCGGGCAATGACGCGGATCGCACCCGGGCGGCGGCGCTGTTTGACAAGGTGCTGGACTGGCACCGGTGGTGGCACAGCGCACGCACCCCGGATGGCTGCCCGGTGGTGTGCACGGTGCACCCGTGGGAAACCGGGCGCGACAATTGCCCGGATTGGGACCTGGGCTTTGACCGCATGGAAGTGCCCGCCGATCTTGAACCTTATACCCGCATGGACACGGTGCACGCCGATGTCAGCGAACGGCCCAGCAAGCTGCAGTACGACAAATACGTCACCATCATCAAATTTGGCCGCGACGTGGGCTGGGACCAGACCCGGTTGACCAACGAAGGGCCGTTTTTGATGGCCGACCCCGGCATTCACTTCATCTTGCTGCGCGCGGACCGTGACCTGCGCCACTTGGCTGATATCTTGGACCGGCCCGGGGCGGCCGACGAACTGGACGGGTTCATTGCCAAGGGCGTGTCTGGCACGGACTATCTTTGGAACCCCGACCTGAAGGCGTTTTGCGCGCGCGAGGTGCGCAGCGGCGCGTTCAGCCAAGGCTTTTCCAGCGCCAGCGCCCTGCCCTTTTACGCCGATGCCGGCAGCCCAGACCAACGCGACAGCACCCTGGGCCACCTTGACCGCATCGGGGCCAAGGTGGATTTCTTGGTGCCCAGTTGGGACCCAGACGCGCCTGGATTTGAACCCCAGCGATACTGGTGCGGGCCGGTCTGGCCCCAGATGAATACCATCATCTCCAAAGGATTGGCCGAACAGGGCCACACCGACCTGGCCAAACGTGTGCGCGGCGACCTGGCAGCCGCCATCGAAAAGTCGGGCTTCTTTGAATGTTTCAACACGGTCACCGGTGCGGGATGCATCGGGACAGATTTTTCCTGGACAGCCGCCCTTTGGTTGGCGTGGGCGTCCCCCAATCGGAAGACCTGACATGGGCACGATCAAACTGAAGAAAGTCGAAAAATGGTTCGGCGAATTGCAAGTCATCAAGGGCATCGACCTGGACATCGAAGACGGTGAATTCGTGGTCTTTGTGGGCCCGTCTGGATGCGGCAAATCCACCCTATTGCGGATGATTTCCGGGCTGGAAGATTGCAGCCGCGGCACCATTGAAATCGACGGGCAAGACGTGACCGACAAGCTGCCGTCGGAACGCGAATTGTCCATGGTGTTCCAATCCTATGCGCTGTACCCGCACATGTCGGTGGGCGAAAATATCGGCTTTGCCTTGAAGACAGCGGGCCTGCCCAAGTCCGAAATTCGGTCCAAGGTGGAACAGGCTGCCAAGGTGCTGGAATTGACCGACTATCTGGACCGCCGCCCCAAAGCCCTGTCGGGCGGGCAGCGCCAGCGGGTGGCCATCGGCCGCGCCATCGTGCGCGAACCCAAGGCGTTTTTGTTCGACGAACCCCTGTCAAACTTGGACGCAGCGCTGCGCGTGCAAATGCGGTTCGAGATTTCAAAGCTGCACGATGACCTGCAATCGTCCATGATCTATGTGACCCACGACCAGGTGGAAGCGATGACCCTGGCCGATAAAATCGTGGTGCTGAAGTTCGGCGAAATCATGCAAGTGGGCAGCCCGCGCGACCTGTATGAACGCCCGCAAAACTTGTTTGTGGCCCAGTTCATCGGCAGCCCCAAGATGAATGTGCTGCCGTGTTCCGTTCAGGGCGGCACGGTTAATCTGGGCGGCGCACAGGCGTTGAAGGCCCCGGATGGCGCAACCCAGATCGGCGTGCGCCCGGAACATTTGGCCATCGCCGATGCCAAGACGGGCCACATCGCAGGCACCGTCGAATTCGTGGAATATTTGGGCGCAGACATATTCCTGTATGTCGACACGCCCGGCGGCCAAGTCTTGGTGCGCGGATCGTCCGAATTGGACTTTGTCAAAGGTGCGGACATTCACCTGTCCGCCCCCGCCGACAAAGTTCACTTCTTTGACGCCAACGACCAGACGATCTGAAACGCCTGCGCTGTGGCAGTGCCTATGACTGCGACACCGCTGCGGTGCCCGCCAAGCGCCCGAACACAGCGCCAGATGTCAGTCCCGAACCACCGGGGTATCCGTTCAAGAACACGCCCCCCACCATTTCCCCGCAGGCAAACAGCCCCGCAATGGGCGCACCTTCGGCGTCCAGAACCTGGGCACGGTCGGACACTTTCAACCCGCCATAGGTGAACGTGATCCCCCCCGTCACAGGGAACGCCCGGTACGGGCCTTGATCAATACGCTGCGCCCAGTTTGACTTGGCCAGCCCGTCCGTTTCGGCCGATTTGCCATCCTTTGCGGTGGGGTCGAACGGCACCGCGTCATCCACGGACGCATTGAAGGCTGTGATCGTGTCCAAGGCCGCAGCGGCGTTCAGCCCGTCGCACTGGGCCAGCAAGCTGGGCAGATCGTCCGCCTGGACAAAATGCGCATCGTGAAAGCGGTATTCGGCGTACAGAAGGTCAAAGACCTTGGCGTCAAAGATTTGCCACGCCCGCTGGCCGGGTTGTTGCAGCACCGCCCGCCCGAACTGGGCATAGGTATAGTTGCGGAAATCATAGCCTTCATCGACAAAGCGCTTGCCATTTTCGTTGACCATAAGCCCCAGGAAATAACTGATCTTGCGGTAATTTTTGCGTTCCCCATGGGGGATATCGACGTTGCCGAAGTCCTTCATGAAAAAATCCATGGGCGTTGCGTGGCAGCCTTCAAAACGGCCATAGCGTACCGCGCCCGCATCCCACGCCGCTTGCAGCCCGTCGCCCATATTGTGCGGCGTGCCCCGCACCTTGGCCCCGGCCCATTCTGGCCCGATCAAATCCGCCCGCATTTGCGCGTTGCTTTCAAACCCGCCGCAGGCCAGAACCACGGACTTGGCCGCAATCTGCGTCCCGCACGCCAGGCGCACGCCGGTGACGCGCCCGTCGTCCAAGACCAACGACGCAAATGCCGCGTCGTATTGAAGGGTGCCCCCCAGTTTTTCAAAGGCCGCGCGTTCCATATCGAACAGGCCCACGCCTTCGTTTTCAGCGGCCAAGGTCAGCCCGCCCCAGAAAATGAACTTGCCGTCTTTTTCAAAACTCTGGCGCGCCCAAATGGGGTCATAGGTCACGCCGTGCCCCGCCAACCACACCATCGTGTCATAGCTTTGGGTCACCAGGATCTCTTGCTCGGGCGTCAGGGGCGCGCCGTCGTTGAACCCCAGCAGGTCCGCTTTGAAGGTGGCGGCGGGATATGCGCCGAAATCTGCGTTGGGAATGCGCGGGTCGTCTGGGTTGGCCAACAGGGGCAGCAAATCGTCGCTGGTGTCATAGGCAAAGCGCATCGCACCGGCGGTGTATTTGGTGTTGCCGCCCGCCATGGCGGCGTCGGCCTTTTCCAAAACCAGGACAGACGCACCTTTTTCACACGCGGCGATCCCAGCACACAGGCCAGCGTTTCCTGACCCCACCACCACAACGTCCCAAATATCCGGCATCTCTGCCCCTTTCTGTAAATTGTATCCAGGCGTATACAATATTGGACCCCCTCCGCAAGGGCGATCTTTGCGTCCCGTCAGCCCGCCTGCGCGTTCCAAACCGATGGGTTGATCATGTGGACCGGCGCACCGGCGTTGAAGGCCACCACTTGGTCAAAAATATCAGAAAACTGCAGCTCAAATTCGTCTTCGGTGACGAAGCCGATATGGGGCGTGCAGGTGACATTGGGGTGGGTCGCCAGCGGGTCTGCGGCCCAGGTGATGGGTTCAGCGTCAAAAACATCCAACGCCGCCTGCCCTGGCCGCCCCGCGTTCAAGGCCGCCAGCAGCGCACCAGGTGCAATCAATGCCGCGCGGGACGTGTTCACGAACAGTGCATCGGGGCGCATCTGCGCCAAATCTTCTGCCGTGATGATGCCCTGTGTCGTGGGTTTCAGGCGCACGTGCACCGACACCACATCGGGCGTTGCAAAGAAGTCTTTGCGGCTGGCGGCAACGGTCTTGCCATCGGCCAAGGCGCTGGCGCGCCCGTCTGGTGACCCCCACCACACAACCTGCATGCCGAAGGCCTGGGCATATCCTTCCACGGCCTTGGCAATCCGCCCATACCCGTACAGCCCCAACGTCCTGCCCCGCAGGGTTTTGCCCACGCCCATCTGCCAGCGCCCGGCCTGCATATTGGCCATCTGCTGGGGGATTTGGCGCATGGCGGCCAAGATCAACGCCCAGGTGTGTTCGGCGGCGGCAAACGACGGGGTGCCTGCGTGCATGTTCGAACACAGCAGCACGCCGTTGCGGGTGCAGGCGTCCACGTCCACATGGGGATACACGCTGCGCTGCGATATCAGGCGCAGGTTCGGCAGTTGATCCAAAACCTGGGCCGACAGGGCGCTGCGTTCACGAAACAAAACCACAGCGTCAAACGGGCGTAACCGCGCGGCCAACCGGTCCGGGTCCGGTTCGTGATCCGTGAACACGGTCACATTCAGACCCGCCAATTTGCCAAAACACGGCAGTCCGCGCAGCGTGTCGAACCAATCGTCCAGAATGGCCAGCTTCACAGGCCACCCCAGACAGAGGCTGGGACAAACACGTGCCCCGCCGCCAGCTTGCGACACGTGCGCACCAGGCCCGCGGATTTGTGCTGAAAGCCACCGGGACCCAGATCAAAATCCACCAGCACATCCATCTGCCCCATGGGGTGTTCCAAGGTCACCGTCGCAGGGCCCTGGGCCGCGCGGTCCAGCAGGCCATCGGCCACAGTCCCGGGCGTCAACGCGCAAGACGCCAGGCATTGGCTGCCGGTGACGGCCATGGTGGGATGGGCGGTCCAAGGCATGAAGTATCGTGCCGCAACGGTGCCGCCCTGGCGCGGCGTGGCCAGCAGGCCAAACTTGGGTGTGACAGACGCGCTGACATCCCCCATCCCCATGGCCGCCCCCGCCTTTTGGCGTATGGCTTCCATCCTGGCAAAGAAATCGCGGTTGGCGTCCAGGCCTTCGCGCGTTTCATGGCCGGTCAGGCCAAAGGCATCGGCCCGGGCGATGACCATGGGCATGGCCACGTCCATGCAGGTGACCTCGGTCCCGTCAAACGTATCGCGCAGATTGCCCGTGGGCAGGAACGCCCCGGTGGACGATCCTGCAACTTTCATGAAATTCAGCGCCACAGGGGCCGCTGTGCCAGGCACGCCGTCGATGGCCACATCCCCGTCATAGGTCACGGTGCGACCGGGTGTTTCGACCGTGGCCACAACTTCGGCCCCGGTGTTGACGGCTTTGATCTTGGCCTGGGTCTGTCCGTCTTGGGCGGGGATCAGGCCCATTTCAATGGCCGCCGCCGCCACGCCCGACAGTATGTTTCCGCAGGTGGGTTTGAAATCCACCAGGCCGTCTTCGACGCTGACCTGGGCGAAGAAATAGTCGATATCGGCCCAAGCATCCTTTGACCGCGACAGCATCGCCACCTTGGTGGTGACCGCATTGCCGCCGCCTATCCCATCGATGTTCAGCGGATGGCCAGACCCCACCGCCGCCACCAATACCCGGGCCAGCGTGTCCAGGTCCGCAGGCAAATCCGCCCGGTTGAAATAGGGGCCCCGCGATGTGCCCCCGCGCATAAACAGATACGGAATGGCGGTCTGGGTCATGTGAAGGGCCACGGCAGGTCAAAGTAAGATTGCAGCACCCCAGGCGGGAAGTCGCGGTTCAGCACCCAAGCCATGGCCATGATGAACGCCAGACCCGCCCCCGACAGGATCAGCGTTGTGGCCCAGTTGATCCCGGCCCGGACCCGAAAGAATGACACCAGGAACACCGCCAACGCGATGATGAACCCCGCCAGGGCCGTCAGCCCCAACAAAAACGCAAACCACGCCAAGGTCGGCCACAGCCCAAAGCTGTTGTCGGCCGCATCTGCACTGCGTTCCCCGTCGGCGAACAGCGTGTGGGTTTCGGGCTTCAGCATCATTTGCACCAGCAAAATCAGCGCCCCCGCCAGCGAGACAGAGGCCACAAACACAGGAAACACCCGGTCGGTGGCGGCATAGTCGGGGATGGAACTTGTGTTCCACAACGCAAAACCGATGAAGCCAATGACCGCCAGCAAGAACACCAGGGGCGCGCGTTTGCCGCCCGACGGCACGTCGCCTTCGGCCATGATATTTTTGGCTTGGCGCAACCCCACGATCACCGACACGACGGTCAGAACAATCAAGGCGATGGTGATCCAGGAAAACAGGTAATCCATCCCGGCGTCCCACCCTTGGCGGAAGCGGATGCCAGCGATTTGGTTGGCATTGTTGGAATAGTTTTCCACCGGCGTGGACAGCACGAACCCGATCAGAAACGCCGGGCGCGACCAATCAAAGCGGCGCATCAGAATGCCCAAGAACCCAATGGCAAACAGGGCCACCAGGTCCATCAGGTTTTGCCCGCTTTGGAAGGCCGCAAAGGCGATGATCATGAAAATGAACGGCGCCAGCAGGGCAAAGCGAATGTTCGTCAGCCGCGCGATCCCGCCCGACAGCGCGATGCACAGCACAGTGCCCACCACATTGGCCAAAGCCAAAAGCCACACGATGGAATAGGTGAAATCCAGGTTGTTTTCCAACAGGCTTGGCCCCACGTCGATGCCGTTGCCCAACAGCGCCAGCGCGCCGATGAACACGGCCATGGACCCAGACCCAGGGATGCCGAACAGAAGTGTGGGCACCAACCCGCCGCCTTCTTTGGCATTATTGGAACTTTCCGGCCCGATGACGCCGCGCACGTCGCCTTTGCCGAAGTTTTCTTTGTCCTTACTGGTTTGGATCGTGTGGCCATAGGCGATCCAATCCACCACCGACCCCCCCAGTCCGGGGATGACCCCCACCACCACGCCGATCAGCGAACAGCGCATAGACAGCCATTTGTTGGCCCACCAGTCTTTGATGCCGTCAAACCAGCCGCCGCCGATCACCTGGCGGTCGCTGATGGCTTTGTCTTTGCGCAGCAGCGCCACGATTTCGGGGATGGCGAAAATTCCGAGGCCCACGATCACCAGCTTCAGCCCGTCCGTCAGATACGGATAGTCATAGCTGGACATGCGCAATTCGCCGTTGAACGGCCCTTCGCCGATGGTTCCCACCAACAGGCCCAGGCCCGCCGCCACGATGCCCTTGATGGCGATGCGTCCAGCCAGAATGCCCACCATGGACAGCCCGAAAATCGACACCATCAACAGTTCTGGCGATTTGAACAACAGCACAACGGGCCGCGCCACCAGGATGAAGATGGTCAGAAACGCCGCCCCCACCAGGCCGCCAAACAGCGACGACGCAAAGGCGGCGGACAAGGCCCGCGCCGCCCTGCCCTTCTTGGCCATAGGAAATCCGTCCAGCACCGTGGCTTGGGACGCGGATGATCCTGGAATGCCCATCAACACAGATGCGAACGTGTCCGACGTGGGCACCACCGCAATCATCCCGATCATCAACGCCAGGCCCAACACCGGGTCCATCCCGAACATGAACGGCAACAAAAGCGACAGACCCGCGATGCCCCCCAGGCCGGGGAACACCCCGATGGTCAGCCCCATGCAGACCCCCAGCACCAAGTATCCCAGCACCATGGGTTGTAAGATTTGGCCCCACGCAGACGACAGCGCAGGCAAGGCGTCGACAAAAATTTCCATCGGGGGACCCTTTCCAAACCGTTGGGCAAACGCCCCCACCTGGCGCGGCGGGGGCGTTCAAAAACGGCTTGGGATGTTACTTCAGCTCAACGCCGAATTCGTCTTTCAGCCAGCCTGTGACATAAGACTTGGCGTCGTCATCCACCGTGATGGCGACTTGCAAAGCGGCTGCCGCACCTGCGCCGGTGTACATCGGGTATTTGCCCAACCGTTTGGCGCTGATTTCTGCGAAATCAGGACGGGCTGCGATGGCGGCAAAGGCGTTCGAGAACGTTTCCACAATCTTCGGATCGGTGCCCTTGGGCAAGAATGCGATCTTTTGGGATGGGAAGCCCGCCACAAAGAATGCTTTCCAGGCATTCCACTGCGCGCCAGATGTTTCACAGCCGTCGGTGGCGTCACACACTTCTTTGAAGGTTGGGATGTCTGGGAACGTGGGGTCGCGCACAATGTCGCCGTCGGCGTTCAGCGATCCCCACGTCATCATGGGCACGGCCTTGCCGGCTTCCACCAATTGGGCAGACCCTTTCAAATAACCGGACGATGTCTGGTAATCGATCGTGGCTTCACCGCTTTCAAACATCTTGCGCCCATCGCCACGGCCCTTGATGCCCAGTACGTGTTCAACGTTCATGCCCAGCATTTCCCACGCCAAAGCCGGGATCAGATCCAAACGCGTGGCCCCTTGGTTGCCATAGATGAAGGTCATGTCTTTGAGGTTGTTGGCGGAACCGTCGAACTTCGCGCCCGCTTCGGCGTTCAAGTAAGCCACACCGCCGGTGCCCGATGCCATAACGGGTTCCCAGTCGTTATATTCGTACCGCACGCGGGGGTCGCCCAACAGATACGGGAACTGCGTGGACCCGGACGACCCAAACATGACCGTGCCGTCGCCGCCTTCTTGTTCTTGAAACCAGTTGGCCCCTTTGGTGGACCCGGCCCCCGGCATGAACTTCACCACAACGGTGGGGTTGCCGGGCAGCGCTTCAGACAGAAGTGGTGCAAAGAAGTTGGCCCATTTGGCCGACCCGCCAGTTTCAGAAAATGGAATCGTCCATTCGATTGTTTTGCCAGACATATCCACGTCAGCGGACGCAGGCACCGCCAGTGCGGCGGCGGCCACAACGCCCATGGCGGCGCGGCGTGTCAGTGATGTTACCTTCATAGTTCTTCCTCCCTTTGCGTTTTTAAAACGCTGAAATTTCGACATCAGGCCGGTATGTCCGCCCTTGATTCTTGCACTGTGCAACCCCAACCTTGCGCCAAGCTTGCATCGGGGGAAAAATGCGGATCGCCGTGATCGAAGACAACGTCGCCCTGGCCCAGGGGATCGCCCACCAGCTGCGCGACCAGGGCCATGCCGTGAATGTGTTGCACGATGGCGACCAGGCCTTGGCCTTTGTCCAGCAAGACGGCGCAGACCTTCTGATCTTGGATGTGAACCTGCCGGGCTTGGACGGATTTTCTGTGGTGGCGGCCCTGCGCAAGGCGGGCAACGCTGTGCCCATCATTTTGTTGACCGCGCGCGGGGACCTGCAAGACCGGCTGGCGGGCCTGGATGCGGGCGCGGATGACTATCTTGTCAAACCGTTCGAGATGGAAGAACTGGAAGCCCGCGTGCGGGCCCTGCTGCGGCGCACCCCAAACGCGGACCCCGCCAGCTTCGCTTTCGGGCCGCTGACGTTTGACCGCGCGGGCCGCCGGGTGATGGCCCATGGCGCAGACCTGTCCCTGCCCCGCCGCGAACTGGCGGTGTTTGAATGCCTGTTCGACCGCGCGGGCCAAATCGTGTCCAAAACGCATTTGGCCGATCAATTGTACGGCGTAGGCGCCGCTGTCGAAGAAAAAGTGGTGGAGGTCTATATTTCGCGCCTGCGCAAGAAACTGGCCGGTTTCGGCGTGACCATAAAAACGGCCCGCGGCTTGGGATATCTGATGGACTTGGCGGATTGAGCGTTCTGGGCCGATCCCTGCGCTTGCGCCTGTCGATTTTGATCTTGTGCCCGCTGATCATCGTGTCCGTCGTGGCCACCTATTGGCGGTTTGACGGCGCACGGGCCACAGCGGAAGAAGTGTTCGACAACAACCTGGTGATGCTGTGTTTGGCCGTGTCGCGCGACGTGGCCCATTCGGGTGGCGACACGCTGTCGGAAACCACGTCCAACCTGTTTCGGGCCGCCAGCGGGGGCACGGTCTTTTACCACGTCTATGGACCGGACGGCAGTTTTGTCACCGGATATTCTTCGCCCCCCGTGGCTGCGACGGACGTGGGCACAGGACAAAACGCGCCCATCTTGTTTGACGCTGTCCACCAGGGCACACCTGTGCGCGCTGTCCGCCTGGCCGAACGGGTGGAAATTGACGGCATCGCCGGCACGGCGGTGGTCACCGTCTGGCAGCACCTGCAGCCGCGCCGCAGCTTTGCGCAAACCCTGGCCCTGCAAGCGGCGACCTTCGCGTTGGTCTTGCTGGCCACCGTGGCCGCGTTGGTGATCTTTGGCGTTCGGTTGGGGCTGCGGCCTTTGGACGAATTGGAAGACGCCATTCAGAAGCGATCCACCACTGACCTGCGCCCCATCGAACGCGAAATCCCGTCAGAGGCCAGGGGCATCGTCGACCGCTTGAACACCCTGTTCAGCAGCCTGACCGACGCCAAAGCCGCCCAAGACCGGCTGATTTCCAACGCCGCCCACCAGTTGCGCAATCCCGTGGCCGCCATCCACGCCTTGGCGCAGGCCACCATGGCCGCCAAGACCTTGGACGACAGCCACCGCCGCGCCGCTGAACTGGTGGATGAAACCCGCGCCGCCGTGCACCTGACCCAGCAAATGCTGTCGCTGGAACGCATCAACGGCATCGCCCCCAATCTGGTGGCCGGCGATCTGAACCGCTTTGTGGAAAACGTGGGCGCGCGTGTGGGGCCCAAGGTGATGAAATCCGGCGCGTCCTTCGAATTGGTGCTGGCGGCAGACGACATCAAAACATCCTTCGATAAGGCACTTTTGCGCGAAGGCATCGTAAACCTGGTGGACAACGCCTTGCGCCACGCTGGCCCCGACCTGACGGCCATCCGTTTGGGCACACAAGCCCTGCCCGACGGTGCCGCGATCTTTGTGGAAAATGACGGTGCTGTGATCGAAGACGACGTTGCGTCGCAGATTTTTGAACGCTTCAAACAAGGCCGCGAAAGTGATGGGGCCGGCTTGGGCTTGGCAATCTGCGACGACATCACCAAACTGCACGGCGGCGCGCTGACACTGCGCCCCCGCCCCACCACGCGGTTTACCATCTTCTTGCCGGATCGACCTGGCAACGGCCCCTAGGGTTGAAACGTCCCTTCCAACACGCGCCGTAAAACTTTGCCTTGGGCAGATCGGGGCAATTCCGCCACCACTTGGATGGCGCGCGGCGCTTGAACGCCCAAGGTCTGTCGACACAGCTGCCGCGCAGCGCGGATATCAAATGCGGTTGGATCCCCCGCCACCACGACAGCCGCCACGGGAATTTGCCCGTGGGTTTCAGACGGGATGCCCAAGGCGGCCACGTCTTTGACATTCGGCAAGGTCATCAAACAAGATTCAATGGCTTGCGGAAAAATGTTGATGCCGTTCATGACGATCATATCGTCGGATCGCCCGTGGAATGCCAAACACCCGTCTTCCAGAAAAGATAAAACGTCGCCCGTGTTGAACCAGCCTTCGGAATCTTCACCATCTTGTCCCGACAAATACCGTTTCAATTTGGCCCCTGTGCGCACCCACGCGATCCCCTTTTCGCCCTGCGCTACGGCCTTGCCTTTATCGTCGCGCAAAGACACTTCAATACCGGCCCCCGGACGCCCCAAGCAGTTTTCCGCTTTCAGGTGGTCGTCTGGTCCCGCCGTGGCGATCACACCCATTTCGCTTGTGGCATAGACCACATGAAACGTCTTGGTTAACCGGTCCATAACTTTGCGCCGCGTGTCCCTGGGCACAGGTGCGCCCCCCACCGACAACATGACCGTGTCCGGCAGCGGTTCGATGGATGGATCAGACAGCAGTGTTTGCAACTGAAACGCCACAGTGCTGAACACCGTCACACCCGCCTGGGCGCAAAAGGCCGATACATCGCGTGGCTCAAACGGGTCCAGGATGCTGTTGCACCCGCCTGCCAAGACCTGCATGAACCGCGCCACCCTGTGATTGTCATGTTCCACACTGCCGCCGCGCAATAAATTGCACTGTTCACCGCAGTCTTGATACATTTCCAAGAAGGCGTCAGTGGTCTGCGCGATACCGCGCCCGGCATGGCCCACGGTTCGGGCAAACACCTTGGGCGCCCCTGTGGTCCCAGACGTTGAAAACAACAGCAATTGCGCGGCTTGATCGACGAAAGTGAACCCCGGGCCAGGGTTGCCCACGTTCGGTCGATCTTGCGCAGTGACCATCACTGTCTTTTGAACGTCCAAGCCATACCGCGCTTCTTGGACAAAGTGCACCGTCGCCCCAGCAGTGCGCACCATCTGCGCCCGCTGGTCCAATGGGCGGAAGGATGGAACGTTGATGCTGACCGCACCGCAAGCTGCGATGGCCCAAGACAGTTCAAGATGCAGCACGTCGTCCGGGACGGTCAAAGCCACCACAGTGCCAGGGCTGACCCCGGAAGCTTCGACAAAATTCATCCAAGCTGCCACGCGGTCATGCAGCTGTGCGAAGGACACTTGGCCGTCGCGCGTCACCCCAGCTTTCCAATCGGGAAATCGTTCAGCAAAGCCCGATAAAATACTGATAACGTTGAAGGAAAATTCCTTTTCTTTCAAAGACGCCCAGCCCAGTATGTTTGCATCGCTGTCAAAACCTCGGCCCCTTTGGCGGTCGGTTCACAGTGGTCATTCAAAATTTGAAGGCTGGCCAACGACGCTGTGTCAAGCCTGTCGCGTTCGAAGGTGAAGTCGTCGCGCAAGTCGTCGGGAAATTCTGGTTGCGCCACAAGGTGCTGCATCACCCAATGCACCCGCGTGGTGACAAATGCTGCGTGAAAAATGCCTTCGATGGGCCGAGGATCTGGACGCAGGGGCGAGGTATAAAGCGCATTTGGGTCGTTGGCCGTCAAACCGTCGCTGCCCGCGATAGCAAACAGCAAAACGTGGCTGGCTTCGTGCAAAATCATCTCGGCACTGTGGGCGATGGTGCGTTTTTCGGCGGCGTTAACCAAAATTGCACCGGGGCAAAAGAACGTGGAACACCCATCGAATTGATTGTTGGGGTGGTCGTCTTCCGGCGCACCCATAATCATCAATTCCACGATCAGGTCGAATTCGGCCAAAGCATCCGGGCAGAAGTCCGTTAATATGTGCCGCACACGATCGACGCGGTCCAAAAAGACCGCAGCCTGGTCCTGCGTCGGGGGTTGGGGATTAAAGGGCATCGCGGCATCAGTATCAAACAGCCGGTGAAGCTGCCCCCAAACCTGGTCAGGCAGCGTGTCGTCGCCCCAAAAAATGCGCGCATTTTTTTCCAAATTCTGGGTTACGGACCCAATACTTTCAAAATTTGTCTGCGCCGCGGCACCGTCGCCTGCGTTCAACTGCGACACCACGTCGGCAAACACGGCTGAAGCAACCGGCCCCAGGTCTTTGGGGGCATCAACTTCCAACACGGACGCGACATAATCAAACGACGATCTGATTTGGTCGTCCCGCGCTTTCAAAATCAAAGACAACGCGTCCGGATTTGCAACTATCATAGGGGACCCCTTAACCGACAATGTGATCGAAGCATCATCAAAATGCCGAAAAAATAAATACAGATTTCTTGATAATCGGCAAATTTGAAAAAAAACGCCGCGTCAAAGCGCGGCGTTTCTTCGTTGGAGTCAAACTCTCAACCGAATGGGGGAATTACTTGCCTTCGCCGCCGGAGCCGCCAGTGCCGATAATACCTTTTTTGGCACCCAGACGACCGCTGCTTTGCGGCGCGCGCAGATCGATCGATTCACCAGCAGTGGCTTCGATGCCTTGGAAGCCATAGATCTTGGACATGTCGAAAGTTTTCATTTTTTCATCCTCGTTAAGTTACCTGTCGCGCTTGCCTAACCTCCGGCAAGCCTGGTCTCACGTAAGCCCAAACCGGACCCCGAATACACTGACAGAAAGAAAGACCTTCGATTTCGGCAAAGAAATGCCAGAAAAGGCGCAGTTCGGCGTGTTTTTGCCGGAAAATCTGCCCATTTCGACGGCAAACGCACCAAAGTCAATTGATGGCAAAGCGCCGTTCCTGGGAAAATACGCCACAGTTGCGACCTAAAATCACCACCAGAACTGCCGTGATTATGCTGCCGCTCAGTCTTCTCTCCGTTGTTTTCGCAAGCTAAGAAAACCAAGAATTGTGGCGGATATTGGGCGGCTATTGGGCGATACTTCGCCATTTATGCGCCACATTGCGGATATTTTGACCTGGCGCCGTGAAAAATTCTGCGCGCGCGCGGACGACCGCTTTAGGCGATTGACAAGCCGGAAGGATCGGCAGATTTTTTGTTCGTTACATGTGAAGGTCCCCGGTATGTCAGATTTTTGGGAAGCCCATAAAACCGTCAAAAGCCCCAATGGATTTAGTTTGCTGCGCATTGACGCTGACATATCGTTCACCCCATCCCAGCTTCAAAAAGTGGCCCAGTCCCTGCCCGAAAAAGACCCACCGGACACCGTGCTTCGCTGGATGAACCGCCGCAATGACCAATCCGGCGGCACGTTGCTGCAAACCCCCAAGGCGTTTCACAGTCATTGGCTGGCGGACACGATTGAACTCAGCACTGCTGGCGGCCCGCCCGACCGCAAAAACTTGCTGATCGCATTTATGGGGCTTGGGTCGATGTTCATGATGCCAAAATCGGTGTTCTTGCAGCAGTTCGATGACGCCGCCTGGGATGTGGTGGGCGTATACTCAGCCCACCAAGCTTTGCGGCCCGACTATGACCTGGCCAAGGTGAAACGGGAAAAAGGTGCGCCGTTTTTCGAACCCGGTGGCTTTGCGCAGCAGGGCCAAGCTTTGGCAAAAACCCTTGCCACATTGATCGACATCGCAGCCTACAGAAGCGTCATCTGTGCCGGGGTCAGTTCCGGGGGCGCATTGGCCTTGCAGGTGGGCGATCATCTTGCCGCCAATCTTTCGGTGGCCATCAGCAGTCGGTTGGAAGCAGAGGAATCGTATCGCGTTTTTCCGCGCCCAGCCGGGTCGCCCCCCCGCAAGGCCCATGTATTTCATGCCGCCGACAACGAACGCGACGCGGCAAACTGTTTGGACGTGGCCCAGCGATCTGACGCCAAGGTCTTTGCCATCCCGGGGGTCAAGCGCCACAATCCTTTCAAAAAGGCGATGCGCCAAGGCAATCTGCACCGGTTGCTGCCCGCACTGTTGGACCCCCGCAAGGACCCCGCGCAGGTCTTAAATAATTACGAACGCACGCTGGATCGAAACGCGTCGGACGCGTGATCCCAAATCCAAGCCGCCAATCCATCAAAGGTTTTGCAGTCTTCCACCAAAGCCGCCGTGATCGGCGCACCTGTGGCCAATTCGATCGAGATGCAAAATTCCATGGCTTGCAGACTGTCGAATTCCAGAACATCCACCTGCGCTGAAAAATCGCCCTGCCCCAAAGCATCCATCAAGACGGGGTCAGACGGCTCTCCAAATTCTGCATCACGCATGGCGTCCACAAGAACCTGGGCCACTTTCATTTTGTCAATTTCAGCCATATCCGTGCCGCCTGAATTTTGATTGAGAGGTGGGTGGCGGAGACGAAGGGATTCGAACCCTCGAGACGGTTTCCCGCCTACTC
>JAHDDS010000117.1 GCA_020629235.1 Planktomarina sp. | reverse complement strand
AGGATGTCCTTTTCGCGGTCGTTCAGCACAGACATGGCTTCGGCCAGCAATTCACGGCGGGCATCCAATTCGTCACGCGCTTCATAGTCGCCCGCTTGGTCGGCGCTTTCGTCTTCCAACCAATCTTGCCACTGGGTGGCGCTTTCGCCGTCGCTGCCCACCATGGCGTTCAGCGATGCGTCCCCGCCCGACAAGCGCCGGTTCATGGACACCACTTCGGTTTCCGTCACCCCCAGGTCGGTGGCGATTTTTTCCACGTGTTCGGGGCGCAAATCCCCGTCTTCATAGGCACCGATGCGCGCTTTCGCTTTGCGCAGGTTGAAAAACAGCTTCTTTTGGCCGGACGTTGTGCCCATTTTCACCAAGGACCACGACCGCAGCACGTATTCTTGGATGCTGGCGCGGATCCACCACATGGCATAGGTCGCCAGGCGGAAGCCTTTTTCTGGGTCGAACTTCTTGACCGCCTGCATCAGCCCCACGTTGGCTTCTGAGATCACCTCTGACTGCGGCAACCCGTATCCGCGATACCCCATGGCGATTTTTGCCGCCAAGCGCAGGTGGCTGGTGACCAGCTTGTGGGCGGCGCCGGTGTCTTCGCGGTCCACCCAGGCTTTCGCCAGCATGTATTCTTCTTCGGGTTCCAACATCGGGAATTTCCGGATGTCTTGCATATACCTGTTCAGCCCGCCTTCGGGCGTTGGTGCAGGAAGATTTGCATAGTTTGCCATAAGTCTGACCCCCATCTTGCCTTCATGTATAAGGCGTTAACATTCACTTGGGAATGTGTGCCCGGTTTTTCAAGTCTTCGTATTAAACATACGTTAATCGGAAATGGTTCCGTCGCACGTTTTTGAAACCATTGCTTCAAAGCTGTCACGCAGACGTGCAGGACATGTCACAAAATCGCGCAGATTTTGCGCAGATCGCCAGCCTCTTTTCACTTTGCCCCCCTTCACTTTGAGCAGGCAAATACCTCGGGGGAATGGCCTGCAAGGCCAGGGGGCAGCGCCCCCGCCCATTCGTCACACGGCTGCCAAATCCGCAATCAGGGCGGCCATATCGGCGGGCACCGGCGCTTCAAACGCCAAGTCTTCCCCGCTGGCGGGATGGGTGAACCCAAGGGTCTGGGCGTGCAGCGCCTGGCGGGCAAACGCCTTGGCAATGGGTCCCGCGGCACCTTTAAGCTGCCGCCGCTTGGCATAGGTGTCGTCCCCGATCAGTGCATGGCCCACGTGGGACATATGAACCCGAATTTGGTGGGTGCGTCCCGTTTCCAAGCGGCATTCCAGCACCGCCGCCCCTGCCCCCGCCAGCGGTTGCACCAGTTTGGCGCGGGTCACGGCGTGTTTGCCCCCTTGAAAGCACACCGCCTGGCGCTGCCGGTCGGTCTTGTGGCGCGCCAGTTGGGTGGTGATCTTCAGCACGTCACCGCGCTCAAAGGACACACCCCGGATGCCACCCAATCGCGGGTCCGCCGCCGACGGGATGCCAAAACACACGGCCAGGTACTGGCGGCGCGCGGTGTGCGCCTCAAACTGGGCGGCCAAATGCTGGTGGGCGGCATCGGTCTTGGCCATCACCAGCAGCCCCGTGGTGTCTTTGTCGATCCGGTGCACCACGCCCGGCCGCTTCAGCCCCCCCACGCCCGACAACGTGTCGCCGCAGTGGGCCAACAAGGCATTCACCAATGTCCCCGACGGGGTGCCGGGGGCCGGATGCACCACCATGCCCGCGGGTTTGTTCACCACGATCAGGTGGTCGTCCTCAAAAACGATGTCCAGCGGGATGTCTTCGGGCAAGATGTGGCTTTCCACCGCATCGGGCAGCGTCACCGCCACCGCGTCGCCCGCGGCCACCTTGGACTTCTGGTCCACCACCACCTGGCCGTTCACCGCCACTTGGCCGTCCGCGATCAGCCGCGCCAGGCGCGACCGGCTGACCTGCCCCCCTGGCACATCGCGCGCCAAGGCTTTATCCAGGCGGGGTGGCGGGTTGTCCGCGACGGTGAAAGAAAGTGTCGTCATGTCACAGCCCATAGACCAAGACGCCCCCCCTGTCGAACCGGGCAATCTGGTGTTTTTGCGCCGCCTGGTCACCACGCTGACCGCCACCATGATCGTCGGCGTGGCGGTGATCGTGGTGTTGATGGTGCTGCGCCTGCAGACCCCTGCGGTGGCCCCCTTCCCGGACGACCTGGCCCTGCCCGCGGGCACCACACTTCAGGCCCTGACGCGCGGGCCGGATTACTTGCTGGCCATCACCACAGACGGGCGCGCTTTCGTGCTGTCGCCCGATGGGGCGACGGTGCACAACGAACTGTCCCTGCGCCCTTGATGGGCCGGACATCCACCTGTGGCGAAGGTGGCCGTCAGTTCTGAATCTTCACCTTCATGTTCTTCAGCCCCACCTTGCGGGTCAGGTTGAACAGAACGCGGGCGTGATCGGGGTGCAACCGGATGCAGCCTGCCGATGCGGGCCGCCCCAGTTTGGACACTTGGTACGTGCCATGGATCGCATAGTTGCCGCGAAAGAAGATGGAATAGGGCATGGGCGCATCGTCATAAAGACTGGATTTATGGTCCTTGGACAGCCACTTGGCCCGGTACGTCCCCAGCGGCGTGATCTTGCCGCGCCGCGCGGTGCTGACCTTCCAGCGATACGCCACCTTGCCGTTGTACACCACGGTCATGGTCTGTTGGGAAATATCCACCTTGGCCAACAGGCTGCCCGCAGCAGCGGCAAGGGGGGTGAAGATGATGGTCAATACCAAACAAATTATGCGCAACAAGGTCATGGCAGTGCCCTTTAGAAGACTGATTCTGAAGCACAAAACTTACCGCGCATTGGCCGCCCGCACCCCGCCGCGGGGCGGAAACAGTATGTTTGCACGCAAATGCCCCCCAAGACGTGACCCCGACGCAACGCATAACACAACCATAGGATGTATTTTCCCGACCATTGCCCGAATGGGTGCAGCGCAATTCACGCTTCAGACAACCACAGGCACACTCAAAGATGGGTTGGGGTGGTACCACCTCCTGGTCTCGAACCAGGGACCTCTTGATCCACAATCAAGCGC
>JAHDDS010000046.1 GCA_020629235.1 Planktomarina sp. | reverse complement strand
CTGGGCCACACCCAAGCCATTGCCCTGGCCGAAGCCTTGAATTGCCCCATCGTCACCAGCCCCGGCCACGGTGACGCGGTGCCGTGTGGGCATCCTTTGTATGCGGGGCAGATGGGGCCGCGGGGCAACGTTGTGGCCAGCCGATTGGTGAAGGAAGCGGATGTGATTTTGGCCCTGGGCACGCGCCTGGGCTTCAATTCCACCTTCTATACCTATGACAACATCAACCGGGATGCGAAAATCATCCATGTGGAACTGGAACCCACCGCCATCGGTCGGTTCTTCCCGGTGGAACTGGGCATTTGGGGCGACGCGCGCCAGGTGGCGATGCAACTGACCACCGGTGTCCAGACAGCCGCGAAACGGGCCGCAACAGACGCCTGGGTGGCGGATTTCCAAGGCGACCGGGCCGCCATGTTGGCCAAGCGGGACGCGGACGCCATTGAAACCCACCCGACCCAGCCGTCGGGTCTGTTCAAAGCCTTGCGCAGCGTTATTCCGCAAGATGCAGTCGTTACGATGGATGCAGGGACCCTGTGTCTGCAAGCCACCGATGCGCTGAATTATCATTCCCCGCGCAGCTTGATCACCCCGCTGGATTTCGGGTTGGTGGGCTTTTCCTTTGCTGCCGGTTTGGGGATCAAATGCGCCCAACCAGACCGTCCCGTCATCAGTTTGATGGGCGACGGCGGTTTTGGAATGACCGTAAGTGAGCTGTCCACCGCGGTGGATCATGGCATCAACACTGTCACGGTGGTGATGAACAACGGCTGTTGGGGGGCTGAAAAAGCGTACCAACGGGACTTCTTCAACGGACGCTACATCGGGGCTGACGTGGGCAGCCCGCCGTTTGATAAAGTGGCGGAACAGTATGGCGCTGCTGGGTTCCGGGCGGACAAACTGGCTGATGTTGCCCCAGCAATTGAAGCGGCACTGGCCTGTGGCAAACCCGCCGTGGTGGATGTGGCTGTGGACCCCAATGCGCTCTATTCGTTTCGGCGGGACAGTTTCAAACACCGGGGTGGTTGAGTGCTGTTATAATGTAACATATAGTCCCGCGTGGAAGGACGCCCCATGACCCTTGGATTTTCCCCCCACGACCATGCCCACTGCCAAAGCAGCTGCATTGATCAGGTGGAACAGTACTGCGCTGATCACGGCCTTAAACTGACGCCAATTCGCCGGCGCGTGTTGGAAATTTTGTTGGAAGAACATCGGGCTTTGGGGGCATATGACGTCTTGGCGGTCTTGGCCAAAGACGGCACCCGGGCCCAACCGCCCGTGGCATACCGCGCTTTGGATTTTTTGGTGCAGCACGGCTTTGCCCATAAAGTGGAACACCTGAACGCCTTTGTGGCCTGTGTCACGCCGGGCGCGGACCATACGCCAGCGTTTTTGATTTGCACGTCTTGCGACAGTGTGGCTGAAACCGAAACCACCCTGGCTGGCGGGGATTTGGGGGCGACCGGCTTTGCCGTGCAAACCACCGTGGTAGAGGCCAAGGGCCTGTGCCCCGACTGTCAAGCCCGCGGGGCATGATGGCCTTGGACGCGTTGATATCATTGAAGAAAATCTCCGTTCGGCACGGCACCAAGACGGTGTTGGACAATGTAACCTTGGACGTCGCTGCGGGTGAAATTGTCACCATCGTCGGGCCCAACGGATCGGGCAAATCAACGCTTCTTAAATCCATCATTGGGGCATTGCCCACTGCGGCGGGCACCATACGTCGGTCCGAAGATTTGCGCATCGGGTATGTCCCGCAAAAAGTCGCCATCAACAACGCGTTGCCGCTGACCGTGCGGCGCTTTTTGGACATGCCCCGGCGTGTCGGATCGCCCCAAGCCTTGGATGCCCTGAACCGTGTTGGGGCAGGGGACTTGGGCAAAACGCAAGTTGCGCATTTGTCGGGCGGGCAGTTGCAGCGGGTCCTTTTGGCCCGCGCGTTGCTGGACGCCCCCAACTTGCTGATTTTGGACGAAGCGACCCAAGGTTTGGACCAACAGGGATCTGCCCAGTTTTATGCGCTGATCGATACCCTGCGACGGGACACCGGCTGCGGGGTCTTGATGGTCAGCCACGAATTGCACGTGGTGATGGCGGCGTCCGATCGGGTGATCTGCTTGAACGGCCATGTCTGTTGCCACGGTGCGCCTGAACAGGTGGCATCTGCCCCGGAATACCGCGCCTTGTTTGGCCGCGGCACGCAGGGGGCTTTGGCGTTGTACCGCCACGATCATAACCACAGTCACGAACACTGATGGCTTGCTGGCAAGGCATTGATAATGTTTGAAGATTTTATCTTGCGCGCCATTGTGGCCGCCCTGGCCATTGCGGTGGCGGCGGGGCCTTTGGGGTGTTTTGTGGTGTGGCGGCGGATGGCGTATTTTGGCGACGCCACAGCGCACGCCGCAATTCTGGGGGTCGCCCTAGCCCTGGTGTCTGGCACCCCGATTTTGCTCGGAATTTTGGTGGTGGCTGTGGCCACGGCTTTGATTGTGGCCCACTTGTCAGACCGCGATCAGGGGGCAGACGCTGTGTTGGGGGTCATCGCCCATGGGTCTTTGGCCTTGGGGTTGGTGGCTGTCAGTTTGTTGCCGGGGCGGCAGCCAGATCTGATGGGATATCTTTTCGGCGATATCTTGGCCATCACCGCAACGGATGTGGTATTCATAGCGGGCGGGGCGGCGGTTATTCTGGGCGTTCTGGCCTGGCGCTGGCAGGCTTTGGTGACGGCCACCTTCAGCCCCGATTTGTCCCATGCCGCCGGGCAAAACCCCAAGCGCGAAGGATTGATCCTTGCGCTTTTACTGGCTGTGACCATCGCTTTGGCCATCAAGGTGGTGGGGGTTTTGCTGATTTCAGCGATGTTGATTATCCCAGCCGCCACAGCGCGAAACTTTGCCCAAACGCCTGAAAACATGGCGCTTTTCGCCGCTGGCTTGGGCGCGGGTGCTGCCGTGGGCGGGCCTTGGGCCGCGCTGCGATGGGACACACCGGTGGGGCCAACAATCGTTGTGGTGCTGGTGGCGTTCTTCGTGCTGGCCAGCTTGCGTAATATGTGGCGCTAGGGGCGGTTTGTCTGAAGCTTTTGCCGGTGTTGGCCCGCGCAGAATGGGTGCTAAACTTCGTCGTTGTGTTCGCCCAACCCAGGGGCTGCGCGGTCCAACCGCAAAGCACTTTCCGAAAACTTGATGGGTGTTTTGACTGTGGGGATTCCTTGCACGTCTTGGACCATTTGACGATGCAACACCTGCGGATCGGTCAGGGCGTCGGCGACGGTGTTTATGGGGCCACCAGGAACGGCCCGGGCGTCCATTGCCGCCAGGATGTCGTGCCGGGTCCAGTCGCGCAGCACCGATTGGATGGCCCCCACGACCGTGGCGCGATGGGACAGGCGCGTGGTATTGTCCGTGAACGCCGGGTCGGTCTTCCAGTCGGGGCGGTTCACAATGTCTGCAAAGTCAAAGAATTGGCGATTGTTGCCGCAGGCCAGAATGATGTGACCGTCCGCCACTTCGAACACCTGATAGGGGACGATGTTGGGGTGGGCGTTGCCCATGCGTGTCGGGGCCGTGCCGGTGGCCAGGAAGTTCAGGTTCTGATTGGCCTGGGCCGCCACCATGCAATCCAGCAAGGCCATGTCGATCATCTGGCCGCGCCCGGTGGCCGCCCGGTGGGTCAACGCGGCTTGGATGCCGATCACGGCATACAGCCCGGTGAACAGATCTGCGAAGGCCACACCGGGTTTTTGCGGCATGCCGTCTGGATCGCCGGTCAGGTCCATTATCCCGCTCATGCCTTGGATCATGAAGTCATACCCTGCTTTGTGGGCGTAAGGTCCGGTTTGGCCAAACCCGGTCACAGAGCAATAAATCAGGCGCGGGTGGTCTTCGGCCAAACTGGCATAGTCCAATCCAAACTTCGCCAAACCGCCCACCTTGAAGTTTTCGATCACCACGTCGGCGTCTGCGATCAACGCTTTCAGCCGGGCCAAGTCATTGGGGTCGTTGAAATCCACCGTGATCCCGCGCTTGCCGCGGTTGGCGCTGTGGAAATAAGCCGCCGATCGATCATCACCCTTGTCGATGAAGGGCGGGCCCCAGCTGCGCGTGTCATCGCCTTGGGGACTTTCCACTTTGATCACATCCGCCCCAAGATCTGCCAAGGTTTGGCCAATCCAGGGTCCCGCCAGGACCCGCGCGATTTCGATGACTTTCAGACCTTCGTGTGGGTGCATATCGGCTTTGCCTCATTTCTTGCTGGACAAACGGGCGGGAATTTCCAAGCCATGTCAAGGACTGCAAAAGGGGAAGGCCCATGTCACAGCCCATTCGTTTCGCTATCAACGGCTTTGGCCGCATCGGTCGCGCCATGGCGCGCCAGTGGATGGCCATGCCCACGCCCAAGCCGTTTCAGTTGGTGGCCATCAACGACATCGCCCCCATCGAAACCTGCGCTTATCTGTTGGAATTCGATAGCGTTTATGGACCCGCTGTGGCGGAAATTCAGGCCCTGGGGACAACCTTGGGGATAGGGTGTGAACAGGTTCGCTTTTCACAAGAATCCACCCTTGATTGTGTGGATCTAAGCGACGTGGATGTTCTGTTTGAATCCACAGGCAAAGCAGAGACACGCGATTTTGCAACGGCGGGATTGCGGGCCGGGGCACGCAAAGTGCTGATTTCGGGCCCGTCGGCGGTGGCAGACATCACAGTGGTGGAAGGGGCCAACGAAGATGCCCTGGTGGACCAAGCGGTTGTGTCGAACGCGTCGTGCACCACCAACGCTTTGGCGCCGTTGATGCGGGCTTTGGACGAACACTTTGGCCTGGTGTCAGGGCATATGACAACGATCCACTGCTATACCGGCAGCCAACCGACCATCGACGCCCCCCGCGGATCGGCTTTGGAACGCAACCGGGCGGCGGCTTTGTCCATGGTGCCCACCACGACGTCGGCCGCACGGATGATTGACGAATTGCTGCCGCACCTGGCGGGGCGGGTCACGGGCTGTGCCGTCCGTGTGCCCACCGCCAGCGTGTCTGCGGTGGATTTGACCTGCATCCTTCGGGATCAGCCGGGGGTGGAAACGATTCACGCTGCGTTGGAACAGTTTGCCCCAGCCATCATCGGCCACACGGACCGACCCTTGGTGTCGTCTGATATGCGCGCCCGGACCGAAAGCTTGGTGGTGGCGCGACCCGAAACCACCGTTATGGCCGACGGTTTGACGCGCATCTTTGGCTGGTACGACAACGAATGGGGATTTTCCGCCCGCATGTTCGACGTGGCCCGCCGGATGATGTCAGCCCAGATCTAGCCCCATATCGAGGCCCAGGTCCGTCACAAGGCGCGGGATTTTTTCTTTGAATTTGAAAAACCCTGCCGTGGCGTATGGCCAACAGGCGTCATCATAGGGGCGCTTTAATTCCACCACGGGCAGCGGGCCTTGCCGTAATTGATCCGCAACGTCGGCGTTTGGACCCACCGGGGCAAAGGGCAAGGCGATGACAGTGGCACCCAAGTCCTGCGCCCACGTTGCGATGTCGGGGGCTTTCAACCGTGTTGCGTCCCCAAAGCGGTCTGCGGCGCGATGCGCTGTATCCGTGGCCAAATCATCGGCAAATTGTGTAACGCGGTCGCCCATGGGCAAGGGGCTGCGGCGGTGGGTTTGCAGACAAATCCCAAACCCAACAACTTGGTCGGCGGCGCTGTGGGCCAGGGACGTGTCAAGATCATCATCATGTACCACCAGCGCCACCTTGGCGTCTGCGGGGATGCGACCGCCAGGGCGAATGGGGCTGCGATCGGGGTGGGGCATTCCGGGCAAGGCCGGGGCATCTTTGGCCAACCCATGGGTGCCTGCGAAACGGCCTTCGGTGAATTTTGTGATATTGCTGGATGTCGCGGCATAGGTTTTGCCCAAAGTTTGCAGCCCCCCAACCCAACGCCATGACAAGGTATTGGACGCCGGGTCCCCGTCCAGCAAATGCCGCATAAAGAAATCAGCCCCCAGCTGCCAGGGCAGACCCAGGGTGAAAATCCAAATGGACGCAAACCACATTCGGGCGTGGTTGTGCAAATATCCGGTGTCGCGCAATTGATGCGCCCAATGATCAAAACAATCTATTCCGGTCCGTCCGTCGCAGGCGTCGTCCCAGGCCGTTTTTAGCCGTGCATCGCCTTTGGCGCGGGCGATTTGATCCTTCAAGCCACGCTGATAATCGCGCCACACCCCGGGGCGCATTTCCAGCCAGCCCTTCCAATAGGTCCGCCAAAAGACCTCTTGAACAAATTTTTCAGCAGATTTTAACGAATGCCGGGCAAGGGTGGCCTGCAGCACGTCGGCTTCAGACAGAACCCGGTGACGCACATAGGGGGACAAGGTGGACACATGGGGGTGACCGGGCACATCAAAATTGCGCTTGGCAGCATAATCGCGGCCCGCGTGCGGCAGAAATTCCGTCAGTTTTTCTAAGGCCGCAGTGCGGGTGGGGGTGAACATTGGGGGCCCTTTCAGATCGCTTGGCGGATCGCTTGAATGGACGCAAGTAACGCAAATGGTCGCGGCTTCAACTGCGCTTGGATTTCCAAGGGGGGTGGCATCACAAATGATTTCCAGCCCGCGCCCTTGTTCATCCCGAACCGCGACACTAAGACTCCGTTAGCACCTACGCGATAATGACTACGGCAAAGCAGCAGGCGGACCCCTCATGAACGACCCCGTTGAAACTTACATGAACCTTGTGCCCATGGTGGTGGAACAGACCAGTCGGGGCGAACGGGCCTATGACATCTTTTCGCGCCTGCTGAAGGAACGGATCATCTTTCTCAACGGTCCGGTTCATGACGGCATGGCCAGCCTGGTGGTGGCGCAGCTTTTGCACTTGGAAGCGGAAAATCCGTCCAAAGAAATCAGCATGTACATCAACAGCCCCGGCGGCGTGGTGACCAGCGGTTTGTCGATTTACGACACCATGCAATACATCAAGCCCAAGATTTCCACTTTGGTGATCGGCCAAGCGGCATCCATGGGATCGCTGCTTTTGACGGCGGGTGAAAAGGGCATGCGCTTTTCGCTGCCCAACAGCCGGATCATGGTGCACCAGCCGTCCGGCGGGTATCGCGGCACGGCAACGGACATTTTGATCCACGCCGAAGAAACGCAGAAACTGAAAACCCGGTTGAACGACATTTATGTGCGCCACACAGGCCAGAAGTTTTCGGACGTGGAAGCCGCGTTGGAACGCGACAAATTCATGTCACCCGAAGATGCGAAAGACTGGGGTTTGATCGACGAAATCGTGGAAAGCCGCGACAAAGGCGACGCGGAATGACCCGGAAATAGAAGTTGTGGTGGGCGGCAGCTTGGCCTAGGCTGCCCGGAATAGACCACAAAAGTGGCAGGGCAGTAACGTTCGAAGCGCAAAAGCGCGGAGGTGTATCATGGCAAATAACGCAAGCGGCGACGGCAAAAACACGCTTTACTGCAGTTTTTGTGGCAAATCCCAGCACGAGGTGCGCAAGCTGATTGCGGGGCCAACGGTGTTCATCTGCGACGAATGCGTCGAATTGTGCATGGATATCATCCGCGAAGAAACCAAAGCGACGGGGCTGAAAGCCGCAGATGGCGTGCCCACGCCGCAAGAAATTTGCAGCGTCTTGGATGACTATGTTATCGGGCAAGCCGTCGCCAAACGCGTTCTGTCTGTGGCGGTGCACAACCATTACAAACGGTTGAACCACGCATCCAAATCATCCGACATCGAACTGGCCAAATCCAACATCATGCTGATCGGTCCCACGGGCTGCGGCAAGACTTTGCTGGCCCAAACCCTGGCGCGCATTTTGGATGTGCCGTTCACCATGGCCGACGCCACCACCCTGACCGAAGCCGGGTACGTGGGCGAAGACGTGGAAAACATCATTCTGAAACTGCTGCAGGCATCAGAATACAACGTTGAACGTGCGCAACGCGGCATCGTTTACATCGACGAAGTGGATAAGATCACCCGCAAGTCCGACAATCCGTCCATTACCCGCGACGTGTCCGGCGAAGGTGTGCAACAGGCGCTGCTGAAGATCATGGAAGGCACGGTCGCCAGTGTGCCCCCCCAGGGTGGGCGCAAACATCCGCAGCAGGAATTCTTGCAGGTGGACACCACGAACATCTTGTTCATCTGCGGTGGCGCCTTCGCGGGTCTGGACAAAATTATCGGCCAGCGCGGCAAAGGCAGCGCCATGGGTTTTGGCGCCGACGTGCGCGACGACAGCCAAAAAACAGTGGGCGAAGCGTTCAAGGACCTGGAACCCGAAGACTTGCTGAAGTTTGGTCTGATCCCGGAATTCGTGGGCCGTTTGCCCGTGATTGCCACGTTGGAAGACCTGGACGAAGACGCTTTGGTGACCATCCTGACCAAGCCGAAAAACGCATTGGTGAAACAGTATCAACGCTTGTTCGAACTGGAAGATGCGCAACTGACTTTCACGGAAGACGCGCTGTCGGCCATTGCAAAACGCGCCATCGAACGCAAAACCGGCGCACGGGGTTTGCGGTCCATCCTGGAAGATATCTTGCTGGACACCATGTTCGACCTGCCCGCCATGGACAGTGTCAACGAAGTGGTGGTGAACGAAGAAGCTGTGAATTCTGATGCGCAACCGCTGATGATCCACGGCGAAAAAGCCGCGGCTGACGCCACAGCCTGATCGGACGTTCTGGCAGCGGGGAAGGGTCGCAAACCTTTGCCCCCTGGACCCCCCATATTGAATGGGCGATAACGCCCGCGAACAACCGGGCAAAGGGCGCGTGATGGGCAAACAATGGGCAGAGGTTTTGACAGGCACCGCCGTGCTGGTTCTGGCTGTGGCCTTTGTGGCGTTTGGCCTGACCCGCAGCGGCGTCGCGCAAAGCGGCGGATATGATTTGATCGCCAGTTTCAGGTCTGCCGAAGGCATTTCCGTGGGCACCGATGTGCGCCTGGCGGGGGTCAAAGTGGGTTCTGTCACGGGCCTTGATTTGAACGCAGACACTTTTCGCGCAGACGCCACTATTTCGGTCCAAGATCAATTGGTTTTGCCAGATGACAGCGCGATCCTTGTGGCGTCTGAAGGGTTGCTTGGCGGCAATTTTGTAGAGATCATCCCCGGCGGATCGCCATTTAACCTGGAAGCGGGCGACGCCTTCACCGACACGCAAGGGGCGGTCAGCTTGATCAATCTTCTTTTGAAATTTGTGGGGGGGGACGACTGATGCGCTGGTGTCTTGCGGCCCTCATCGTTTTCGCCACCACAGCCGTGGCCCAACGCGCCACAGATGCGGCTGCGGCATCGCTGCGGATTTTGGATCGCACAACCGGCCAACTGGAAGACGTGGTGGTGCCCCGGGGGCAAGCCGTGAAAATGGGCCAACTGACCGTCACCATGCACCAGTGCCGCTACCCGCGACGGGCCATTAACTCTGACGCCTATGCCTATCTTACGGTGCGCGATGACAAAGTAGGGCAGCAGATATTTTCTGGCTGGATGGTGGCATCAAGCCCCGCGCTGAACGCCATGGAACACCCGCGCTATGACGTTTGGGTGGTGCGCTGCAGAACCTGATCGACGGACGGAAGCGGCTGGGACAGGATGTCTGCATCCGCCTCCAACGCTTCGGACAGGTGGCTGCGGTATTGGGACTGTGGAATTTCCTGTGCCCCAAGACTGGCCAAGTGGTCAGTGATGAATTGGGTGTCAAACAGTTGAAAGCCGCAGCGAGCCAAATGGTGCACCAAAAACGCCAAGGCGATTTTTGATCCGTTTGTGCGTGCCGAAAACATGCTTTCCCCGAAAAAAGCCCGGCCCAGGGTGATGCCGAAGGCGCCCCCCAACAGCGTGGGCCCGTCAAAAACTTCGAACCCGTGGGCGCGTCCGTCGCGATGCAAGGCGTTGTACACCCCAGTCAGTGCGCCGTTGATCCAGGTTTCATCGCGGTTTGCGCAATGGGCCACAGTGTCAGCGAAATCCCGGTTCAGAACGGCGTGCACGCGGCCTTGCCGCATCCGTTTTGCCAAACTGCGCGAAATATGAAAGCCATCCAGGGGGATCACCCCGCGCTGACGCGGTTCAAACCAGTCCACTTGGGTGCTGTTCGCATCGCGCGCCATAGGAAAAATCCCCATGGCATAGCCGTAAAGCATCAGATCAGGGGTCAGACCATCGTCCATTGACCCGCTTTCCATGCCGGGCCAGGGCGGGGATCACACCCCGCCATATTCCCGTTCCAGCCACTTTTCCAACCAGTGAATGGTATAGTCACCGCTGTGGACGTCCGCTTCCGCCAGAAGCGCGTGAAACAGCGGAATGGTGGTTTCCACCCCGTCCACGATCAATTCCCCCAAGGCGCGGTTCAGCCGGGCCAGGGCCGCGGGGCGGTCTGGGGCGTGGACGATCAGTTTGCCGATCAAGCTGTCGTAATAGGGCGGGATCGAATATCCATCATAGAGCGCGGAATCCATCCGGACACCCAAGCCACCAGGGGCATGAAAGGCCGTGACTTTGCCAGGGCGCGGCGCAAAGCCGGGGAAGGTTTCTGCGTTGATGCGCACTTCGATGGCGTGCCCGTTGATTTCCAATTCATCTTGGGAAAACGACAACGGGTGCCCTTCGGCCACGCGGATTTGTTCGCGCACCAGGTCCACGCCAAAGATGGCTTCCGTCACAGGATGTTCCACCTGCAGCCGGGTGTTCATTTCGATGAAATAGAACTCTCCGTTTTCATAGAGAAACTCGATCGTCCCCGC
Source organism: Planktomarina sp. (assembly GCA_020629235.1). Lineage (GTDB taxonomy): Bacteria > Pseudomonadota > Alphaproteobacteria > Rhodobacterales > Rhodobacteraceae > Planktomarina. Next base: position 8,444 of record JAHDDS010000046.1, on the reverse strand, counting down.
ACCGATGTAATTGATCTTGGCCACAGCGTCGGCGCAAATTTTGCCGATCCGCGCGCGCTCTTCTGGGCTGATGCAGGGGCCTGGGGCTTCTTCGAACACCTTTTGGTGGCGGCGTTGCAGCGAACAATCGCGTTCACCCAGGTGCACCGCGTTGCCTTTGCCATCGCCGAACACTTGAATTTCGATGTGGCGCGGCGTGGTCAGGTATTTTTCGATATAAACTTCGTCGTTCCCAAACGCCGCCTTGCCTTCAGACCGGGCCGCACCAAAGGCGTTTGGCATCTCTTCCGCAGAATTGGCCACCTTCATGCCCCGCCCACCGCCGCCGGCGGTGGCTTTGATGATGACAGGATACCCGAAATCTTCGCCTATTTTCAGGGCTGCATCCAAGTCTGGCACGCCGCCGTCGCTGCCGGGTACGCAGGGAACGCCCAGGTCTTTCATGGTGTCTTTGGCGCTGATCTTGTCACCCATGACGCGGATGTGGTCGGCCGTGGGGCCGATGAATGTGATGTCGTGGTCTTCAAGGGCCTGCACAAATGCCGCGTTTTCCGACAAAAAGCCGTACCCGGGGTGAATGGCATCCGCCCCTGTGATTTCTGCTGCCGCGATGATGGCGGGTATGGACAGGTAACTGTCTGTCCCGGGGGCGGGCCCGATGCACACGGCTTCATCGGCCATGCGCACATGCATCGCGTCGACGTCAGCTGTGGAATGCACTGCCACGCTGGCAATGCCCATTTCGCGGGCGGCGCGGATCACACGCAGGGCAATCTCGCCCCGGTTGGCGACAAGAATTTTGCGTATCATCACTCCAAAATCACCAATGGTGCGCCGTATTCCACGGGGCTGCTGTCTTCCACCAAGATGCGCTTAACTGTTCCGGCCCGGGGGGCTGGGATCTGGTTCATGGTTTTCATCGCTTCGATGATCAACAAGGTGTCGCCTTCGGCCACTTTGTCACCGACTTTGATGAAAAAAGGCGCGCCTGGTTCGGCTTGAAGATAGACCGTACCCACCATCGGCGATGCAACCGCACCTGGATGGCTGGCCGGATCGCCGCCCGCGTCCGCAGGGGCAGGTGCCGCTGCTACAGGGGCTGCTGCCGGTGCAGCTGCCACAGGTGCCGCGGCCATGGGGGCTGCGACGGGGGCCGCCACAACGGTTTGTTCTTTGCTGACGCGCACGGACAAGCTGTCTTGTTCGCCGTATTCGCGGTCAACTTCAATTTCAGTCAGATTTTGGGCGTTCAACAATTCCGCCAGTGCGGTGATGAACGCCACATCAGAATCGTGGGGTTTTTTGGCCATGGTTTCCCTCTTAGGTCGTGCACTTCGCGACCGATGTTTCCCTTCCTATAGGCGATCCATTCAGGAAGGTGAAGCGCACGGGTGACCCAAGGTCAACGTTTCCCCCCTTCACTTTGAGGCAAAATACCTTCGGGGGTCCAAGGGGGCAGACGGCCCCCTTGCTGGCCAAAAAAAGCGCGGGCCGAATGGCCCGCACAAGTGGGTCAGGACTTGTTCATCCTGTTTTCAATAAGATCGTCCACCACAGCTGGTTCTGCCAAAGTCGATGTATCGCCCAGGCTGCCAAAGTCATCCTCTGCGATTTTGCGCAGGATGCGGCGCATGATTTTGCCGGACCGCGTTTTGGGCAGTCCGGGGGCCCACTGGATCAGATCAGGGGACGCGATTGGACCGATTTCTGTGCGCACCCAATTGCGCAATTCGGTGCGCAAGGCGTCCGATGGTTCTTGCCCCGACATCAAGGTGACATAGCAGTATATGCCTTGGCCCTTAATGTCGTGGGGGTATCCCACCACCGCCGCTTCGGCGACTTTGTCGTGGGCCACCAGGGCGCTTTCCACTTCGGCTGTGCCCATGCGGTGGCCGGACACGTTGATTACATCATCCACCCGTCCGGTGATCCAGTAATATCCGTCTTCGTCCCGTCGCGCCCCGTCGCCGGTGAAGTAGTACCCTTTGTAGTCGCTAAAATAGGTGGCCACGAACCGGTCGTGGTCGCCATAGACACTGCGCATTTGCCCGGGCCAGCTGTCGGCTATGCACAAAACACCTTCGGCGGGGTTGCCGTCGATTTCGGCCCCGGATTGCGGGTCCAAAATGACAGGCTTGATGCCAAAGAAGGGCAGGGTGCACGATCCGGGCTTGGTGGATGTGGCCCCCGGCAGGGGGGTCATCAAATGCCCGCCGGTTTCGGTTTGCCACCACGTGTCGACGATGGGCAGGGTTCCTTTGCCCACAACGTCGTTGTACCAGTTCCAGGCTTCTGGGTTGATGGGTTCGCCCACCGTGCCCAACAGTTTCAGATCCGACAGGTCGTATTTTTCCACCCAATCGTTGCCTTGCCCCATCAGCGCGCGAATGGCTGTGGGGGCTGTGTAAAACTGGTTTACTTTGTGCTTTTCACACACCGCCCAGAACCGCCCCACATCGGGGTATGTGGGCACGCCTTCGAACATCAGCGTCGTCGCACCGTTGGCCAGGGGGCCATAGACGATATAGCTGTGACCTGTGACCCAACCCACATCCGCGGTGCACCAAAAGATATCCCCGTCGTGGTAATCGAACGTGTACTGATGGGTCATGGCGGCATAGACGATGTAGCCGCCGGTGCTATGCAAAACCCCTTTGGGTTTCCCGGTAGAGCCTGAGGTATACAGAATGAACAGCGGATCTTCGGCGTTCATGGGTTCTGGGGCACACTCGGCCGACGCATCAGCCATCAACGCCGTGTAAGAATGATCCCGCCCCGCTTTCAGGTTGGAACCATTTCCCGTGCGTTCCACCACCAGGGTCGTCACGTCGCCGCAAATGTCCAAGGCTTTGTCCACGTTGGCCTTCAAAGGTACAGCTTTGCCGCCGCGCGGGCCTTCATCCGCAGTCACCACCAAAGACGCGCCGCAGTCTTCAACGCGGCTGGCCAGGGCGTCCGGCGAAAAGCCACCGAATACGATGGAATGCACGGCGCCAATCCGGTTGCACGCCAACATGGCGTATGCGGCTTCTGGGATCATGGGCATGTACAGCACCACCCGGTCGCCTTTGCCCACGCCCAGGGATTTATAGACGTTGGCCAGTTTGCAGACATGTTCGTGCAATTCAGCATAAGAGATGTGCTTGCTGTCGTCTGGGTTGTCGCCTTCCCAGATGATCGCCGTTTGATCGCCGCGCGTGGCCAGGTGCCGGTCGATGCAGTTGGCGGACACGTTCAGCACCCCGTCTTCGTACCACTTGATGGATACGTTCGGATGGGCATAGCTGACGTTTTTGACCTTTGTGAACGGCGTCATCCAGTCGATGCGTTTGCCGTGTTCGCCCCAAAATCCTTCAGGATCGGCGATGGATGCGGCGTACATCTCCTCGTATTTGGCTGCGTCCGCGTGGGCATTGGCTGCAAATTCAGGTGTCGGTGCATAAAGCGTATCGGCCATGGGTGGTCCCCCTGTTCGTCTTTGGTCGTTTGGTCTTGCTGTGGCGGGGCCGCGCGGGCCCCACCGCTTGGTCCGTCAGATGGCCAGGTATTTCGCCCGCAACGCTTCGTCGTCCAGCACTTTTTGCGCGGTGTCGTCGTAAACCACGGTCCCGGTGTCCAAAATTACCGCCCGGTCGGCCAGCTTAAGGGCAGCGACGGCGTTTTGTTCCACGATCACGGTGGTGATGCCTTCTTCGCGGATGCGGTTCAGCGTCTTGGCAATTTCCTGCACGATGACCGGGGCCAACCCTTCGTAAGGTTCGTCCAGCAGCAAAACTTTCACGTCACGCGACAGGGCGCGGGCGATGGACAGCATCTGTTGTTCGCCCCCCGAAAGTGTGACCCCTTCTTGCTTGCGCCGTTCGCCCAGGCGGGGAAACAGGTCGTAAAGCTGGTCGATGGACCAGCCCACCGGCGGCGCGATTTGGGCCAGTTTGATGTTTTCTTCCACGGTCAGACCGGGAATGATGCGGCGGTCTTCGGGCACCAAGCCCAGACCAGCGCGGGACGCTTCATAACTGGCCATGTCGTGCAGCGGTTGGCCGTCCAGCCATATTTCGCCCTGACTGACCAAAGGTTCGCCGGTGCGGGCAATGGATTTCAGGGTAGAGGTTTTGCCCGCGCCGTTGCGGCCCAAAAGCGCAAGGATTTCCCCTTCGTTGATCTCAAAGCTGACACCTTGCACGATGTAGCTTTCGCCATAGTAGGCATGCACGTCTTGCACACTGAAAAAGGCGGGTTGGGTCATTTGTGTCCCTCTCGGTTGACGTCTTCTGGATCAGAAAACGGGACGGAGTTTGAAACAAACCCCGCACCGGAAAATGCACCACCTTCCGGCACGGGCCGTTCGTTATACTTGCGCTTCCCCCAGATACGCTTCGCGCACCTTGGGGTTGCCTTTGATGTTGTCCGGCACGTCTTCCACCAGCGGGGTGCCTTGGGCCAAAACGGTGATCCGTTCGGCCAGGCTGAACACCACATGCATGTCGTGTTCGATAATGGCGATGGTGATGTCGCGCGTGTCCTTGATTTCCTTCAGCAGGTCGATCGTGTTGTTGGTGTCTGCCCGCGCCATCCCAGCGGTGGGTTCGTCCAGCAACAACAGTCGCGGTTCTTGGGCCAAACACATGCCGATTTCCAAACGCCGCTTGTCACCGCGCGACATGGACGATGCCATCATATTGCGTTTGTCGGCCATGTTCATGTCTTCCAGCACCTCTTCGGCGTGTTCGACGATGTCTTTCTGGCTGCCAACACTGCCCCAGGCATTCATTTCAAACGACCCGTCGCGCTTGGCAAAACACGGGATCATCATGTTTTCCATCACGGTCAAATCGCCGAAGATTTCGGGCGTTTGGAACACCCGGGAAATGCCCATCTGGTTGATTTCGAACGGGGTACGCCCCAGAACAGATTGCCCGTCGAACATCACCGACCCCGTGTCCGGGATCAGCTTGCCCACCAGGCAGTTCAGCAGGGTGGATTTGCCCGCGCCGTTAGGGCCGATGATGGCGTGCACGGTCTTTTCCTGCACGCTGAGGTTCACGTCCCCCAGGGCTTGCAGCCCGCCGAAGCGCTTGTTGACGCCTTTGACTTCAAGGATGCTCATGATGCTGTCTCCTTATTCTGCGGGCGTTGTGGATGCGTCGTTGGCATCACGGGCGGGTTTGCGGCGGACCCTGTCCCCGATGGATTTGGTCAAAGACACCAAGCCCCCGGGCAGGAAGATGATTACCAGCATGAAGATCACACCCGATGCCAAGTGCCATTGTTTGCCGGTGAACAGGCTGATGGCCCAAACAAATCCGTCTTGCACAATGCCGTCAGGCAGAAAGTCGAACCAGATGTTCAGCACCGTATCGTTGAACTTCGAAAAGATGTCTTCGATGTATTTGATCACGCTGGCGCCCAGGATGGGTCCGATCAATGTGCCCACACCGCCCAGGATGGTCATCAAGACAACTTCGCCCGATGCGGTCCACTGCATGCGTTCGGTGCCCACTTGGGGGTCCATGGCCACCAGCAAACCGCCTGCCAGACCGGCATACATGCCCGAAATGACAAAGGCCGTCAGCATATAGGGGCGCGAGTTCAGCCCAGTATAGTTCAGCCGTTGCTGGTTCGATTTGATGGACCGCAACATCATGCCAAAGGGCGACCGGAAGATGCGGATCGAAATATAAAGCGCGATCAGCAGCATCAGCCCGGAAATGTAGTAGCCCCAGTTGAACACAAAGGTCCAAGGCCCCATCACCAGGTCATAGGTCGACGACATTTCCAGCCCGAACAAGGACGGTTTGGGGATGTTGCCATCCACATTGCTGCCGCCCCCCAGGAACTGGGGCAAAATACGCGGATCGTTCAAGTTGGTTTGCAGACCTGTTTCCCCACCCGTGATGGGTTGCAGCACTGATTGGGCCAATTGGAACGCCATCTGCGCAAAGGCCAGCGTCAGGATCGAAAAGTAAATACCAGACCGGCGCAGCGACACATACCCGATCGCCAGCGAAATGATGCCTGCGATGATGACCGAAAAGATCAGGGCAGGGATGACGTTGATCGTCAGCAATTTCATCATCCACATGGCGGCGTATGATCCCGCCCCCAGAAAGGCCGCGTGGCCAAAGGACAGGTATCCGGTCAAACCGAACAGAATGTTGAACCCTACCGCGAAGATCCCGAAGATCACGAAGCGCTGCATCAGGGCGGGATAGCCGCCGTTGAAAATTTCCAGCGCTGACCCTTGCGGGAAGGGGTTCATCAAGATGGGCGCGAAGGCCACCAAAAGTGCCACTGCCACCAGCAGAAGCGTATCTTTTCCATTGAGACCAAACATCTGATTAATCCTCCATGACGCCTTTGCGACCCATCAAGCCACGCGGGCGGGTCAGCAGGATGATGATGGCTGCCAAGTAAATGACGATTTGGTTGGTGCCAGGCAGGGTTTCCAGAACCACTTGCATGGATGCAAAGCTTTCCAAGACCCCCAGCAGCAGGCCGGCCAGGACGGCCCCGGGCAAGGACCCCATGCCGCCGACCACCACCACGACAAAGGAAATCACCAAGAAATCCATGCCCATGTGGTAATTGGGCGGCACAATGGGGTTGTACATCACCCCAGCGACCCCCGCGATGGCGGCGGCCAAGCCGAACATCAACGTGAACCGCCGGTCCACATTGATCCCCAACAGCCCCACCGTTTCGCGGTCGGCCATGCCTGCACGGATGACCATACCGAAGGTGGTGAATTGCAGGAAGGCGAAGACGGCTGTCACAACCAGTGCAGCAAACCCGAAGTAAATCAGACGCCAGTACGGATACCGGATTGCCCCTTCGTCAAAGCCCAGCAGAACGCCCAGGTCCATCGCGCCGCGCAGGCTGTCTGGTTCTGGCGCTTGGATCGACATGGCGCCGAAGTTGTATTTCACGATTTCTTGCAGGATGATGGCCAGGCCGAACGTCACCAGGATCTGGTCTGCGTGCGGGCGTTTATAGAAGTATTTGATCAAGCCACGTTCCATCGCCACGCCAATCAGGATCATAATCGGCACCGCGATGATCAACGAAAGCGGCACCGACCACCCGGCGATCAGTTGTCCCGTCGTTTCACCAAACCAGTGTTCGATATAGGGGGTTTCTTTGGGCCCGCCGAAGCTGAAGCCACCCACCGATTGGGTTTCGGCCCCTTCAGGCACAAAGCCCCATGTCATCATGTCATTCAGCATGACGGTGACGAAGGCCCCCAACATGAACAGGGCCCCGTGGGCGAAGTTCACCACACCCAAGGTCCCAAAGATCAAGGTCAGTCCCAAGGCAATCAACGCGTATGCGGCGCCTTTGTCCAACCCGTTAACAATCTGCGCGACGGTCGTTTGCATGCCAAACAGCGACGACATCGCAACAAAGAACAACAGCACACCGCCGATGGCGAGGCCCGCGTTCATCAAGGAATTCTTTGACGAATCCATGTGTTGCATCCTTTGAATTGGCCCAGGGGAACGTCGGACGGCACCTGTTCACACCCTGCGGCGAAACGGGTGGGCCAGGATCGGCCCACCCAAAGTCTTGGCTTATGCGCCTGGGTTACAGGAGCCCAGCTCACCGCCGAAGATCGACGCGTCATACGTGACCTGACCGGCTGGTGTAACGTCCACAACTTCAAGCAAGTCGAAGGCGGATTCAGGGTTTTCTTTCCCTTGCACCACCAGAACGTCTTTGAAGCACTGGTGATCTTCGCCACGATACAGTGTGGGGCCGTTGCCCAAACCGTCGAATTCGAAGTCTTCCAAAGCTTCTGCCACGGCACATGGGTTGAAAGAACCTGCGCGCTGCACGGCGTCTGCGTACAGCAGGGTCTGACAGTATGTGGTGTGGGCTGCCTGGCTGGGTGGGAAGCCATACTTGGCACCGAAGGACTGAACGAATGCGTTTGTCCCTGTGTAACGTGCGCCGGCCAGGTTTTCCAAAGACCAGTGCCAGTTGGTGGAGCCATAGATCCCAGCAACGTTTTTGCCAGCACCCTGTGCCATCAGGCGCGAGTACAAAGGCACAACGATCTGGAAGTCTTTGCCGTTGGCTTGGGCTGCACGCAGACCGAACTGAACAGCAGAGGTCAGCGAGTTCACCATGTTCCCGCCGTAGTGGTTCAGAACCAAAACGTCAGCTCCGGACCCCAGCACAGGCTGCACATAAGACGAGAAGTCTGTTTGCGCCAGCGGCGTACGCACCGCAGCAACAGTTTCCCAACCCATGGCTTCTGTGGACTGCATTACAGCTTCTTCTGTGGTGTAGCCCCAGTTATAGTCAGCCGTCAGGTGATAGGCTTTGCGGTCTTTACCGTATGCATTGGCCAAGATCGGGGCCAAAGCAGCACCAGACATGTAAGAGTTGAAGAAGTGACGGAAACCGTTGGCCTTCTTGTCCTTACCTGTTGTGTCGTTGGAGTG